>QIHJ01000121.1:0-5570 GCA_003229065.1 Candidatus Dadabacteria bacterium | reverse complement strand
GCTCGGGGTTATTGCCAGAGAGCACATTTACATAGAAGGTCCTCCCGGAACCGCAAAGACGATGCTGGCCGAAATAGTATCGAGCGCGGCACAGCTTGGATTTTTCTTCTACCAGCTGCACAGAGACACCAGGCTTTCAGAGCTGATCGGAGACCTGGTTATATCCAAAGAGACTACGGATAACGGCGAGCTTATTAAACAAAAGGTTGTGAAGGGCGGTATACTTACGGCTGAAATCTGCCTACTCGACGATATTTCAAGAGCACCGGGTGAGTCGCTAAACGTGCTGCTCAGGATACTTAACGAAAGAAAGTTCTTTAATGAGAGCATACCTCTTTTAACCGCCATTGCGACAAGTAACCCGACGGCTGACGAATACTATAACGAGCCTCTGGACCCTGCGAACCTTGACAGGTTTGTGCTGCAAATTAACGCTCAGGGACTCTCCTACGGGCGGAAATGGGACGAAGCTAGAAAGGTTATAAGACTCTACACAGAGAACCCCGGAGAATACGAGGTACCTCCAAGGTTATCAAGAGAAGTATTCGACGAGTATTACGCAAAACTGGGGAGCGTTGTTATACCTGCCGAGGTACAGGAAGGACTCGCTAATTTTGTTGCGATACTGATAGAAAATTACGGCTGTAATGAGACCAACTCTCTTATTTCAGACAGAACGTTCTTTGTAAAATCGCTCAAGATTATGAGGGCGCACGCTCTTCTGAATGACCGCGAAGAGTGCACCATGGAAGACCTGCATGCGCTTAAATATATGACGGCTTTCCGTATACCGGAGGAAGTTTTAATGCAGCTCGATCAGATTCTGGACGAGCTTACATCTAAAAAAAAAAANNNNAACTAGAGCCTGAACCCTCTTCCGAATTCGAAGAAAACCTCGACGAGGAAGAGAAACCGGAAATCCCCGATGATCAGGCTCAAAAGGAATCACAGGACCAGCTGTCAGAAGCCCGCAAGACCTTTTTCCAAGCCCTAAAAGAACTAAAGGAAAATATACAGAACGAAAACGAGATGGGTCCGCCCGAGGACCAGAATACGCCTAGTGACCCGAGCGGGATGGCGGCGGACGAAGGAACACGGAACGACGAAAGGGACGCCCCTAAAACAACCAAAGTATTCGCAAGCAAATCCCCTGACCCCGGAGACGAAGAGGATTACTGGATCGGCGGGAGAAGAAACACGGATTCTGCCGACAATATTAAGTCGATCATGAGAGTGCTCGAAGGCAATTTCCAGCGTAACATTGCGCTTAAAGCTTCCCACCCTGGAGGACTTCCCAGGACGTGGAAGAGGATGAGTCACTTTGATGAAATGGAAGACGTAGACCCCTTTGAGGCCTCGTTCTGGATGGAGTACACCACCCCTAACCTCCCGCGGGTGCACAAGAGGGAAAAGGAAATGATGGGTGGAGAGATCGCTATATTAAGGGACGTAAGCACTTCGATGATGGGGGTATACAGCGAATGGTCTTCCTCAGTCGTAAGAGGCGTAGTAGAGCTTGCACGTACAAAAAGAATGAGGGTCGGATATGTGGAGTTTAACCACCGCTCTTATAAATATAAAAGGAACTCCAAATTCTTTACGAGGGATTACCCCTGGATGCTCGAGCTTGCGGCTAAGACTGAGTGCTCGGGGAACACCAATTACGAAGACGCTCTTAAGGACGCGCTCGGCGAGTTCAGAGGGCGGGGGCTAAGAAATAAGCACGTGCTCTTTATTACGGACGGCATACCCACTTCCGGAGACTGCGACGTAATCTCTGAGAGACTCAGAGCCAAAAAATTAGGCGTGTGCATTCATTCGATTTTCATCGGGTCTAAGAACTACCCGCGCATACTGCAGAAGATATCAGGGGAGACGAGCGGCACTCAGTTTATTGCCACCAGGAGAAAAAACGGAGCGATTAAAATAGAAAGAAGAGACAAGAAGGTAAGCGCTCCTGTTATAAGCGATAAGACTCAGGCCGACCCTTTCAGCAAGGTATTCACCTAGGGTTTGTTGTTCTTTCGGTATTCGTATACGGCCCGTGTATGATCCTGATAGTTTGAAGAAAACTTGTGTGTGCCGGTGCCGTCGCCTTTGGATACAAAATAGAGATAGTTAACATCGGCGGGGTATATGGCAGCAGCAATGGACTCTTTACCGGGATTTGTTATAGGACCGGGGGGGAGGCCTTTTATCAGATAAGTATTGTATTCCGTCATGCGTTTCAAATCGCTCCTTGTGAGCGGGCCCCGGTAGTCCTTACCTAAACCGTATATGACAGTAGGATCGCTGTCGAGCTTCATACCGATGCGAAGGCGGTTATGAAAAACTGCCGAGACGAGCTCGCGCTCGTCGGCAGACCCTGTCTCTTTTTCAATTATAGAAGCAAGCGTTATAATCTCGTTATCAGTAAGCTTGGTATCGGCCCGCTCATTTTCAAGAGAGCTGTAAACGGTATTGAACCTCTTTACCATCATTTTAATTATCTCAAGCGCTGTGATACCTCTATTATATGAGTATGTATCGGGGAATAGGTAGCCTTCAAAGCTATGGTGCCGATCCCTAAGAAGCTCTGTCCGAAGCTCTTTGTCTTGAGTCAGCCAAAGGAACTCCTCCTTGCTTATCACGCTCTGATCCTGTAGAAGCTCCCCAATTTCACTTACCGTGAGTCCTTCAGGAATAGTCACCTTGTATACTACGACGTCGCCCTTTGATAATTTCTCTACTACCCGGGACATGGTCGAGCCACTTTCGAATTTATATTCACCCGCTTTGAGCTGGTCCTGAAGCCCTTCGTACATAACATAGAGAACAAATAGATGTTCGTTTACTATGACGGCGTTTCGCTCGAGATTCTGAGAGATGGCTCTTAGCCCCTCGCCCTTTTTAATTTCCAAGGTCGTGTCCTTACTAACCGAAGGGACATTATTGATGTAGTGGTATAAACCCAATATCCCCGCTCCAATGAGGAGTATTAAGATCAGAAGCGGGATTATGATGAAATAAATCTTCTTGGATTTCATTATTTACTATCTAGACATTATTCTATTTGGAGATTATAGCCAGGTCGTCCCGGTGTATCACCTCATCGCTGTACTTATAGCCCAGTACTTTCTCAATCTGCGACGTTTTTAAACCCGCTATCTTTTTTATATCACCGGAGCCGTAAGAGGTAAGCCCTCTCGCAACCTCAGAGCCTGATTCATCGACGCAGGAAACGGGCTCACCCACACCGAACTCTCCTTTCACTTGCTTGATACCGGACGGGAGTAAACTCTTTCCTGAGGAGGTAAGGGCTTTCACCGCGCCCTCGTCTATGATTAACTCGCCCGCGGGTTTAAGCGTAAATGCTATCCAGTGCTTGCGGCCCTTAAAACTCTTTTCTGAAGGTAATATCAGCGTCCCCACATCCGCGCCTTTAAAAATCCGGGAAAGCTCTCCGCCGCTCTTCCCCGAGGCTATGACGGTGGGTACACCGAAAGCGGCCGCTTTGGCTGCTGCCTCGATTTTTGTCTTCATACCGCCAGCTGTAGTTGATCCTAGCGTATCGCCCGCGTTTTTGAGTATATCCTCACTAATCTCCTCTATTACCGAGATAAGCTCGGCGCCGTCGTTATGCCTCGGGTCCTTACTGTAAAGACCCTCAATATCGGTGAGCATGACTAAGAGATCCGCTTCTATAAGTGTCGTTACCGAAGCGGCCAGGTTGTCGTTATCGCCAATCATAATTTCTTCAACTGCAACCGTATCGTTTTCATTCACTATGGGAACAATGCCCATTTGGAGAAGAGTAAGTATTGTTTTACGGGCGTTTAAGAACCTCTTTCTATCCGAAAGCCCGTCGTGAGTGACAAGAATCTGGGCTACATTTGTTTCGTACTTAGAGAATGCACGCTCGTACTGCCCTATGAGGCTGTTCTGGCCGCATGCGGCAATGGCCTGCTTCATGGAAATCTCTACGGGCTTTTTACTGATCTTGAGCTTTTTCATCCCAAGCGCAATAGCGCCTGAAGAAACTATGACGATCTCTATATTTTTAGAGCGGAGTTTATGGACTTCTCCGGCAATCTCATCAAATATAGATAAAGAAAGGCTGCCGTCACTTTGGGAAAGCACGCTGCTGCCTACTTTTATTACGGCTTTTTTTACCTTTGAAATGATGGGTTTTCTTTGGGTTTCACTCATGTCAATACACGTTTTCACTTTTGGCATTACCCGGATTCTACATTTTACCTGAAAGTAGGGCGTCAGCGTATGCTTGACAACCAATATGCGGCTTGATATCTTTATGCACTGTTTCTGCGGGAATAGCTCAGCTGGCTAGAGCGTCTCCTTGCCAAGGAGAAGGTCGCGGGTTCGAATCCCGTTTCCCGCTCCATCAACTCCCGGATTAAAACTCTGAGACTGATCAGGTAATGAGCGAATTTATGCTCAATCCTCCATCCCTATATAGCCAGGCGTTGATTTAATACGCTCACACCATGAAAGAACGCTGCTATAGGGCGTAAGGTCAAAACCTCCTTCAGGAGATAATGCCACATACGGGTAGCAGCCTATATCGGCTATGGAATAGGCGCCTCTAAGGAATTCGTTTTGAGACAGATGGTCGTCGAGCACGGTAAGCGCTTTATAACCCTGCTCGTGTAGTTTCAGAATCTCATTTTCGTCCCGCTCTTCGGGAGTAAGGAAACGCATGTAATACCTTGCGAGAGCTAGATTGGGGTCTATGGTTGTCTTGCCGAACAGAAGCCACTGCGCAACCCTGCCGAAAGCCTCGGGGTCTTGCGGAAATAGATCGTTGGGAGCAAATTTCCTGCCTAAGTACAACAAAATAGCGTTTGATTCCCACATGGTGAAATCCTTGTCCTGAAGGACAGGTATCTTCATATTTGGGTTCATATCCTGATGCTCCAGACTCTGATGCGCCCCTTTGAAGATATCAACGAATACTCTTTCATACGGGGCGCCAAGCTGATTGAGCAGAAGTCTCACTTTATAGCAGTTTCCTGATAACGGATGGTCAAATAATTTAATCATGGCTAATCATCCAAATATATTTGATATTTTTCAGTAAACCTTTCTTTCCCCATGACCCTGTATGTAACAGCGCGTTTGGGAATGACGTAATCGATTCGGCTCTTGGTGCATACTTTCTCACTACTATCGAGAATCCTCACGTTAACGCTTATCTTACTCCCGTTTTCATTATCCACAGAACCTATTACGGTAAGCTCTGAAGACGCACCCACGGGACGGAGGAAATCCATATCGACTTTTGTGGTGAGCGCTATCTTTTGGTACTTATCGAACATAGTCCAGAACGCGACTTCATCCATAAGCGCACACTGTATACCGCCGTGGAGTATGCCCGGGAAACCCTCTAAGTGCTTATCGGGGGTTATCTTTGTAAAGACCTCGCCTTTACGATCGTCTGAAAAGAATTTCAAGCGGAGCCCGAGCTCGTTACGCGGATCGCACGCGAAACATCCATAGCCCGGGAAATCCAGGAAAATATTTTCTATTTCTCGAATCATATAGGTTAATGGCTCTCTTTATATGTACCTATA
>QIHJ01000114.1 GCA_003229065.1 Candidatus Dadabacteria bacterium | reverse complement strand
ATCGAAATTGCTTCCGGTGTGATTACTCAAATTACTAAGGAACCCACAGGGACAAGTACTGTCGACTCAGTTAATGCGGACGGTTCACTTTTTGCCCTTAACTCAGAGGCAAATATAAACGGCGGGAACCCTGAAGGAAACAATGAGATTTACATATTCGAGAGGTCTACGGGGATAATTACTCAGGTAACGGACCAGGTGACAGGGGAAAGTTTTGACGCGGAAATAAACGCGGACGGTACCCATATTGCATTTAGCTCGGACGCATTTGGGAACCCGTTGGACAATTTTGAGATATTCCTAGCCAGGTGCTTTGACCCGGAAACATTCCGAAATATACCGACGCTGTCTCAGTGGGGGCTTATAGCTATGGCAGGGGTACTGGGAATAATAGGGGTACTGGCTGTCAGGAGAAGGAAGGCGGTTGCTTGATGGATGCAACATGCAAAATTAATTAACCACGAATGAGCACGAATAGTCACAAATTTAAACTGATTGATGCAGGATGTAAGATATAAGAAAAACTACAAATCCCTCTAGATAGTAGGGAGCCACCCTTCGAGAGCCTCAGGGTGAGCGGGTTAAAAACGAGATTCTTCGTCGCTACGCTCCTCTAGAATGACAACATAAAAGACAAATCCCCTTTTATTTTGGTTTCGGTAAATTCTGTTCGGTACTAGAAGAGCACTCGTAGCTTTGACCAATGTAGACCTGTTCCTCGCTTGCTCGAAACAGCTCCACTTTTTCTAAAGGGAAAAAAAGACAACAGCAAAGGATGAGATCCCGGATCAAGTCCGGGATGACAGCATTATACTAACGGCTTTTGAGTACGCTGATTTTATCACAGTGGTCGGTGATGGGGCAGGTGGAGCAGAAGGGGGAAATGGGGCGGCACTGGTGCTGGCCGAAGGCGACGAGAAGGCTGTTGTAGTCTATCCAGTGCTTGCGCGGGAGTTTCTTGCGAAGAGTCATTTCGGTATCTAAAGGATCTTTCGTTTTTATATATCCAAGTCTATTTGAAATCCTGTGGACGTGAGTGTCCACACAAATGCCGTCCTTGTTATATCCGAGTGTAAGTACCAGATTGGCGGTCTTTCTTCCCACTCCTTTGAATTTAAGAAGCTCGTCCAAGTCGTCCGGAACTTTTGAGCCGTAATTCTGAACCAGCTCTTTGCATATACCCAGAATGTTTTCAGCCTTGGTATTATAGAATCCCACGGGGTAGATGGCGTCGGCAATGGTTTCTTTACTTAATTTGAGCATAGCGCGTGGACTGTCCGCAAGCTTGAATAATTTACGGGATGCCTGTGCAGTGGTATCGTCTTTTGTCCTGAGGCTCAGGACGGTTGAAATGAGAACCTTAAAGGGGTCCCGGGAGGTCTCTGCCTCAAGCGTGACGGCTGGGACGGTCCATTTGGGGTACTCGGCCTTAAGTTTTTTGACTACGGTGTGTATAACGCTTGCTTTCATGTGTCTTTAAGGAAAGCATAGCATAGATAGGGGGATAAATGTGAATGATAAATAATCCTCACTAGCCCTCCTTAGAGAAAGGAGGGAATACAAAGATGAGATTCCGATGGGGGCAGCGAGTGAATGTCGTTTATGAGCGAGAGCAGGAATAAAACCAAAGGCCCGGAATGACTACAAAGGACGAGATTCTTCGCTCCGCTCAGAATGACAACAAATGTTTCACCCTTCCAGTCTTCGCACAAGGCTACGCCCCGGCAAGCGACAGGCTTTCCTCCTCCTTCGCCAAGGCTACGGGGGACAAGCAGGGAGAGGGGGCTGGTGTTGGGAATTTCCGGCAGCTCCAAATGAAAACCCTCGAAGCTGCCGGTTGATAGTTGAAACTAGTTGTATACGTCCATGAGGCTTCTCAGGACATGGGCTGACTTTGAGCGTCTCATACGCTCAAGCGCTTTCTTTTCGATCTGCCTGATCCTTTCTCTGGTCAACTGAAATTTCTTGCCTATCTCATCGAGAGTATAAGCTGTTTCATACCCGATGCCGAAGCGCATCTTTACAACCTCTCTTTCTCTTATATTCAGCTTGAGAAGGGCTGTGTTGATGTTCTCAGGGATAGATATCTCGGCTATCAGACTATCAACGCCTGTAGAGCCCGAGTCCTCGATGAAATCGAGATAGGTCGCGTTCTCTCCGGCCCACACAGGGGTATCGAGACGAACAACCCGGTTACCGCCTGACTCGAGTATTCTCCTTACGTTCTCAACGCTCATCTTCGCCTTTTCTGCAATCTCTTCGGCAAAGGGCTCTCTTTCGTTCTCTTTGGTGAGCACCTTTTTAACGTGACGCACCTTGCCTGCTTTCTCGAGTAGATAAGCGGGCATCTTAACAGTCCTGGTCTGGTTGAATATGCCCCTTGTCATGGCCTGGTTGATCCACCAGCAGGCGTAGGTGGAAAACCTGTAGCCCTTTTCATGGTCGAACCTCTCAACCGCTTTAATGAGACCCATGTTACCCTCCTGAATAAGGTCCAGGAAAGGAACACCGCGTCCGACATAGCGCTTTGCCATACTGGCAACCAGTCTCAGGTTTGATTTGACAAACCTGTTTCTGAGCTGGACGCCTTTATTTGTAAACGCTCTGTACCTACCCAAAAGGAGCGCAAGAAGTCTCTTCTCACCGGTAGTCACTTTGGAGCTATTAGGCGAAAGGCTCCACACCTCGGTATCAAGATATTTGTACGTTTCAACCTGGTAGTTAGCCCAGTCTCTGTCGAACTTTATACCTGTTAACTTTTCAATATTCCTCTTACAGTCTTTGGCACCGGTTTCACACACTTTTATCTTAGCGGCAATCTGGGCTTCCTCGCTCGGAGTTAACAGAGGCTCCAGGCTTACTTCCTGAAAGTAGGCGTTAACAAGCCTCAAGTCCCGGCTTACTTCCACATTATTTTTACTCTTAGTCTTAGGACTATCCGAAGAGGGCTCGGCCGGGGACTCATGATCCTCATCGAAGCTCCCTTGATTTAAGCTCGTTTGGGGCTCTTCTATTACTTCGTGGCCAAAATCCTGAACAACAGTCTCAAGCTGAGCAGCAGTGAATTCTTCGTCGAATGTATGGCCGTATTCAATCTTTTTAGACATTCCTGGCCTCCTGTAGGTTTAGATGTGCTTTTATTTGAAATAGATGCTCCGGTCTTATACCGGGTATATGTCTATAAACTAGTACGATTGGAAATAGGTTTCAGATTCAAAAAAAAAACTGCTGAAGGAGCTTGGGATTGTCGGAAAAAGTTGTGAATACGGCAATTGCAAATGAAATATTATTACAATGATGATAATGAGTTGGGTAATTATATGAAGAAAATCTAGGCTTTAAAATTATTGGATGGTGGATGTGTCTATATTGCCCTCGGCCTTACTTCTTATCTCATCCCACTTCTGGAGCAGTATTACTAGAGAGGAGTCGGCTTCTTTGGCTTTTCCCTCTTGGAGAAGACGGAGCACGCCCTGAATCTCGCTAACTGAACGCTCGTTATCAAGCGTGTAGGGGTGGATTATAGAACAGATATCGCCATAATTGAGCACGATGAAGCCCGAAGGGTCGAAGCCTGAAAGCCAAGCCCGGAGATCGGATAAGCCCTTTTGCATATGCTCGACATTTCCCGGATAGAGCGCCGTAAATACACCCCGGTCCTCTAATTTCGAGTAATCCTCTAGAATGCCTTCCGCATCCACTATCCTAGCGATAGCCTGCTTTAAGTTGGTATCGTAATGAATGGCGTTTAAGCCCCAGTGGGTGAAAAGCGTCTTTCTTTCGTCCTCGGCAAATAACATGAACCAGTCAAGGGGGATAATGTTTTCCGAGCTGAGTATATTGGCCTTTGACGAGGCGGGGGCTACGTAGTAGTCGTTATGAGCGTCCTTCATAAAGTAGCAGTCCTCGATCTCCTGCTCATCAATTCCCAGGTGCGAGGCGAGCGACTGCTGGAATGCCCTGTACTCATTTCCGAACCAGACACCGAGCGGAGAGGTGGGACCTCCCCAGTAGTTTTCGTAAAACTTTGTATATTCAAGCCAATAAGAGCCTTTATCCCTGAAACTATCGATAGGCTCATAGACTATGAGTGTGCTTCTGGCCATTACAAAGTAATAAACCAAATCACCTCTAAAATCAATTACCGTAGTTAAACCGGGCGAGAGAGTAAAAAAGATTGACAAAAGCTATACAACCTGCTTAATATCTTGGTATGCCAGAGATTTCACTAGAGGAAATTGTAAAAGAAGCTAAGAAAAGGAAGATAGACTTGGGGGAAGACCCCGAGAATACTGTTAAAGTATGCGCCAGACTGGGGCTCATACCAAAGCCTAAACGCAAGAGAACCACCCGGAAGGGAGTCAGGAAAACTACGCTCTACTTCCCTGAGAAGACTATAGACAAGCTCGCGCACATAAAAGCTATGAAGTCAGAAGGGTTGAGCCTGCATGAAATAAGGGACAGCTTTGCGCTTGAATACGTACAGGGGGCCCTGAAAGACCTGCTGAATAACGCAGACGGGGAGAAGGTAAAGGAGCTTGCCAATATCATCAGCAAGGAAAAGGAGCTCGAGTCGATTGTAGAAGCTCCGCTTGTATACTTGATAGAGGGAATGTCGCAGGACGAGGCGAAAAAGCTCTTGACTCTATTTTTCGGTGTGGGGTTTTACGCGCTTCTAGAGTCGCAGAAGCTGATGGAGGAATTCAGGTTTAACGAAGCCAGGAGGTCACTCTGTAAGGCGATATTCTATAACTCGATTGCTGTGCTCAGGCTGGCGCGGACTACAGGGGACACAAAGCTTGAAGATACGGCGTCTGAGATTTATGAAAAAGCGGTTATCGCACCGATAAGCAAGGCAAGCGAGCGGGTCAGGAAGGAATTTATAAACTCTTTTGAGAAATACCTTAAAGATAAAGGCTTAACAAATTAGCAGGGGCCGATAGTATATAAATCTTAAGATTTAGCGGCAATATAGGCCTGGATAGTGTTAACTGATTCTAAAACTTCTGATGTTATCTCGCCCTCGTCAATGCTAACCTGAAATTCTTCTTCGAGCGCAACCACAAGCTCGAGAGTCGCCACCGAATCAAGCCCCACCCCAAGATCGATTAAGGATGCGTCGTTATCTAGATCAGCCGCGTCCATGTTTTTTAAAACGTTTTGAACAAGCAGGCGTTTTATGCGCTCTTTAGTCTCTTCGCTCATATTATTTTATTCTCTTGAACTTATTTTAATTGCTCCCTGAGCACTTTGCCTGAGGGGCTCCGCGGAAGCTCGTCCGTGAACTCTATAATTCTCGGAACTTTGTATCCGGCGAGTCTGTCCCTGCAATACTCAAGTACCTTCCCGGGTTCTACCTCGCCCTCGGCAACCAGGACCGCTTTTACGACCTCACCACCCTTGTCATCATTCACCCCTAACACTGCGGCTTCTATGACCAGCGGGTGCGTAGAGAGTACGTTTTCGACCTCTGCAGGATCGACCTTATTGCCGCTTATATTGATAAAGAGCTTTTTCCGCCCGACTATGTAAATATAACCGTCCTGATCGATTCTTCCGAGGTCTCCCGTAAAATAGTAACCGTTTTTGAAAACCTTAGCGGACTCTTCGGGAAGGCCGTAATAGCCACTTGTCATAGAGGGGCTTTTAACGGTAATCTCACCCACTTTCCCGGATATTACATCCTCACCTCTATCGTCAAGAATGCGGACCTCAACGTTTTGTACTGCACGGCCGACAGAGCTGAACCTTGTCTCGACCGGGTCTCCGAGGTTAATAGATATGACCCCTGTTTCCGTGGAGCCGTAGAGCTGACGGGGATAGATGCCGAACTTTGAATGAAAGCTCCTGAAGATTTTCTCTGAAAGCGGA
>QIHJ01000292.1 GCA_003229065.1 Candidatus Dadabacteria bacterium | reverse complement strand
ATAGTCGATGAAAAAGAGGATTTTGCAACGGTTATGGCCCTATCCGGACACAAGAGTATGTCCATGTTGAAGCGATATACTCATGCTAAGGAGGAGGCCAAGAAAACTGCCATGAAAAAGCGTGAAAATCACGTAAATATTTCAACTATGGACACCTATTTGGACACTAAGGCCGATATAGAACCCTATAATGACAATGCCGTCATAGCTTTAAGCCACTCTAAACATTCAGGAAAGTAGTGGCGGAGCCGACGAGATTTGAACTCGCGACCTCTGGCTTGACAGGCCAGCGTTCTAACCGTGCTGAACTACGGCTCCGCAGTGAAGTATTTCGCGTGGTGGGCGGTACAGGATTTGAACCTGTGACATCTTGCTTGTAAGGCAAGCGCTCTCCCGCTGAGCTAACCGCCCGCGTATGTACTCAGGCACCTAAATCATCATATCCGGAGTAACTCAGAGGGATAAATATATAACTGAATTTCACCTTCTTGTCTACTCTGTTATTTCAATCCTGGCCCGCTGTGATTTTGGGAGAACCCTCTGTTGATTTGTATTATATATAAAAAAAGGGAGCCTATCTCTAAGCCCCCTTTTGTAGCTTTTCAAATTACCTATGTCTAATTAACGTTGGCTCCTACCTCGTCGCCCATAGTCATGGTAGGAGGCGGAATCACGATGTCCTGAAGCACAGGGTCCTCAGAAATGATGGCCGCTTCGAGCACGTCGTCCATATGCTCCACAAGTATTACGTCTATGTCCTTCAGGATGTTGTCCCTTATCTCTTTAAGGTCTTTTTCGTTCTCCTGAGGTATTATCACGGTCTTCACCTTACCCCGGTGTGCAGCGAGTATCTTCTCCTTGAGACCGCCGATCGGAAGCACTCTGCCTCTGAGAGTGATCTCACCCGTCATGGCGAGGTCGTGTTTAACCGGTTTCCTAATAAGCGCGGACACGATAGCCGTCGATATGGCTATACCGGCAGAAGGTCCGTCCTTGGGCGTTGCGCCCTCGGGGACATGAATGTGAACATCCACTTTCTGGTGGAAGTTCCGTTCCAGTCCTAACTTGTCGGCTCTTGAGCGTACATAGCTCATAGCGGCCTGTGTGGACTCCTGCATCACTTCACCGAGCTTTCCGGTTACAGTAAAGTTTCCCTTACCCGGAACTACCGACACTTCAATCGTAAGGAGCTCACCTCCTACTTCTGTCCAGGCAAGCCCTGTCGACATCCCTATATGGTCCTTCTCTTCAATCTCGCCGTACTTAAACTTCGGTATGCCGAGATAGCTCTGCTTCTGAAGCACCGACGGGCTGATCTTAACAGTATGGCCAGCACCCTTCTTGACGATATCGCGTGCAGCCTTCCTACAGAGGGTCGCAATCTCACGCTCAAGCGTCCTCACGCCGGCTTCTCTCGTATATCGTCTGATAACCTCTAGCACGGCGTTGTCAGAGAGCTTCAAGTTCTCGTCCTTGAGCCCGTGAGAATCCTTCTGCTTGGGTATCAGGAATTTCTTCGCGATCTCGAGCTTTTCATCCTCTGTGTAGCCCGATATTCGTATTATCTCCATACGGTCCTGTAGCGCCCAGGGGATAGTATGGAGCACGTTAGCTGTTGTTATAAACAGTACGTTTGAAAGATCGTAGTCGAGCTCAACATAATGGTCGTTAAAAGCGTTATTCTGCTCGGGGTCGAGCGCTTCTAGTAATGCCGACGCCGGGTCTCCCCTGAAATCCATTCCGAGCTTGTCTATTTCATCCAGCAGGAATACCGGATTCGTAGTCCCTGCCTTTTTTATTCCCTGAATAATCTTTCCGGGCATAGCGCCGATGTATGTACGGCGGTGTCCGCGGATCTCTGCTTCGTCTCTCACTCCGCCCAAGGAGACGCGTACGAACTTACGCCCCATGGAGCGCGCGATAGACTTAGCAAGAGAGGTCTTACCCACTCCGGGCGGGCCTACAAAGCAGAGTATCGGCCCTTTTATCTTGGAAGTGAGGGCCTGAACCGCCAGATACTCGAGTATCCTCTCTTTTGGTTTTTCAAGACCAAAGTGATCTTCGTCAAGTATCTTATGTGCCTCGTCTATATCGATCCTGTCATCGGTCATCTCGTCTGTCCACGGGATCGCAAGAAGCCAGTCAATGTAGTTTCTCACCACGGTGGCTTCAGCCGACATAGGAGACATCTGCTTTAGTTTCTTTATCTCTTTTTTAACCTTTTCTTCGGCCTCTTCAGGCAGGTTCTTCTGTTTGAGCTTCTCTTCGAACTCCTGGAGCTCCGATTTCAAGTCGTCCTTTTCTCCGAGCTCCTTCTGAATAGCCCTCATCTGCTCGGTCAGATAGTACTCTTTCTGCGCCTTTTCCATCTGCTTTTTGACGCGGGAACGTATTTTCTTCTCTATTTGCAGGATCTCGACCTCGGCCTGTATCTTCTCGTAAATCTTTTCGAGTCTCTCAGCCGAGTCCAGTGTTTCAAGTATTTCCTGCTTGTCCTCGAGCTTAAAGCCCAGGTGAGAAGAGATGGTGTCCGACAAGCGCCCGGCCTCTTCTATTGAAGAGACGGTAACTAGTACCTCGGACGGTATTTTTTTGTTCAGTTTCACATAGTTTTCAAACGATGTAATGAGCGTGCGAATAAGCGCTTCGGTCTCAACACCCAGCTCATCGGGCTCAGGTACTTCCTCTACCTCTACGAGGAAATAGCTTTTCTGAGGTACATAATTGTGTATGCGTGCCCTCTTCTTGCCCTCAACGAGCACTTTTACCGTGCCGTCAGGCAATCTCAGCATCTGCACTATGGTTCCAATCGTTCCAATCTCATAAATATCCTTCTCCGAAGGATCATTTGTCTTGGCATCCCTCTGAGCGACAAGGAATATTTCCTTATTCTTTTTCATCGCCTCTTCGAGTGCGCGTATCGATTTCTCACGCCCCACAAAGAGCGGTGCCACCATATAAGGGAATATGACCACATCCCTTAACGGCAATAGCGGTAAGGTCTCGATCTGCCCCTTGCCCTCCTCATTCTTAAAGAACATTGGCATGGCATTCTCCTTGACTGCTGGAATTACATCCTAAGTACCTAAGCGGGCTTCCTCTTCATAGATAAATAGAGGTTCGCCCGTACCGTCTATGACTTCCTCCGTTATTACACAACGCGTTAGCCCTTTCAGTGACGGAACCTCATAGGATATATCGAGCATAACGGTCTCGATTATAGCTCTGAGCCCGCGGGCGCCGGTTTTTCTCTTAATCGCTTCTTTAGCGATTGAAACAAGCGCGTCGTCCGTAACCTCAAGCTCGACTCCTTCAAGCTCCATTAGTTTCTGGAACTGCTTAATGATAGCATTTTTGGGTTTCGTAAGAATCTCGACAAAAGACTCTTCGCTAAGCTCTTCAAGAGTTGCCACAACCGGTATACGGCCTACAAACTCAGGTATAAGACCAAACTGTATCTGGTCCTCAGGCTGAACTTCCTTAAGAACTGCTCCTAAGTCCATTTCATTCAGATTCCCTAGATTAGCTTCAAACCCTATCGATTTTTCACCTATCCTCTGCTTGATTATGTCCTCAAGCCCGCAGAACGCTCCCCCGCAGACAAATAGAATATTTGTCGTATCTATCTGCAGGAACTCCTGTTGAGGATGTTTTCTTCCGCCTTTAGGCGGTACATTTGCCTTGGTACCTTCCATAATTTTCAGTAAAGCCTGCTGTACTCCCTCACCCGAAACGTCCCTCGTTATAGACGGGCTGTCCCCGGTCTTTCTGGCAAGCTTGTCAATCTCATCTATATATATAATACCTTTAGAAGCCCTTTCAAGGTCATAATCCGCCGCCTGCAAAAGACTTACTATCATGTTCTCTACGTCCTCGCCCACATATCCTGCCTCTGTGTAGCAAGTCGCATCCACTATTGTAAACGGCACATCGAGCAGACGGGCCAATGTCTGAGCCAAGAGCGTCTTACCGCTACCCGTGGGGCCTATCATGAGGATATTACTCTTTTGCACCTCTACGTCTGCGTTTTTCTTGCTGTCCGTATAGGCGTTTAGCTCTACACGCTTATAGTGGTTATAAACGGCTACTGCAAGTATTTTTTTAGCCCTTTCCTGGCCTATCACATATTCGTCCAGAAACTTCTTGATATGTGAAGGTGTAGGCAGGGTGGAATATTTCTTTTTAAGGACGCCGTCTTTGGCGTCTTCATCGGCTATTATTTCGTTGCAGAGCTCTATACATTCGTTACAAATATAAACGGTAGGCCCGGCAATTAGCTTTCTTACCTCTTTCTGGCTCTTCCCGCAAAAAGAGCAGTATAGCTTTCCCTCTTTTGCGTCCCGTCTCGAAGTCACTTTACAGCCTCCTCTCTATTTGTAATTATAGCATCTACCAGCCCATAATCTAAGGCGTCTTTTGGACGGAGGAAAAAATCACGCTCGGTGTCCATTGCGATCTTGTCGAGCGGCTGGCCTGTATGCAGTGCCAGTATTTTGTTCAGTTCCTCACGAATTCTGAGGATTTCTTTTGCGTGTATCTCTATATCCGTCGCCTGTCCCTCTACCCCTCCGAGCACCTGGTGGAGCATTACTCTTGCGTGCGGAAGTGCGTACCTCTTACCCTTTGTCCCTGCTGCCAACAGCACTGCCGCCATGCTCGCTGCCTGCCCGATGCACATCGTCGCCACATCCGGTTTTACGTACTGGATAGTGTCGTAAATCGCAAGCCCCGATGTGACGTTTCCTCCCGGTGAATTTACATATATATATATATCTTTTTCAGGGTTTTCGGATTCCAAAAACAGGAGCTGGGCTACAACCGTATCAGCGACCGCGTCATTAATTGCGGATCCTATAAAAACAATCCTGTCTTTTAATAACCGGGAAAAGATGTCATATGCCCTCTCGCCTCTGCTGGTCTGCTCAATAACAATCGGAATGTAGCTGGACATGGGTTTTGAGTATACAGAGTTCAGTCTTTTTTGTCAACGTGATTCTGTGTGCTCGGAACCTCCTCTATTTTGGCGTTTTCTATAATAAAATCAATGACTTTCTGCTCAGCAAGATTTGCTTCGAGACCTTCCAAGAGTTTGTTTTCACGGTATATATCGCGCACCTGATCGACAGGTATATTATGGCTATGCGCGATGCCGGAAAGATTGTCGTCAATGTCCTTTTCAGACACATTGACATCCTCCGCTCTGGAAATCGCTCCGAGGACTATCGAGGCCTTTACGTTTCTAACCGCACGCTCCGCAACCATCCTCTGCGCCTCCTCATCGAGCTCCCTCTCGGGAAGACCCCGCTGCTGCATACCCTGCTGTATTCCCTGCGCTAAACGCATCGCTTCTTCATGTACCAGGCTCGGAGGCGCGTCCACAGGATTTTTCTCTACCAGCACATCCAGAAGATCCGCTCTAAGCCTAGTCTGTGACTGCTGATCGAGCTGATTTCCCAGGTCTTCCCTTATCTTCACTTTAAGACTTTTCAGGTCGTTGACGCCTATCTCTTTAGCTAGCTCGTCGGTAAGCTTGGGGAGTATCCGCTGCTGCACGTCTTTTACGGTGAGCTTAAAGTTCACTGTCTTTCCCGCGGCCTCTTCTATCTGAAAATCCTCGCCGTAAGTTACGTCCAGCTCTTTTTCCTCACCCTTTTTCATCCCGAGCACGTTCTTTTCAAACTCGGGGATCATCTTTTCCTCACCCACTACGAACGGGACATCCTGTTTCTTAAGCCCAGCTATAGGATTGCCGTCTAGCGAGCCTTCAAAGTCGATGACAGCGATGTCACCTTTCTTTATAGCCCTTATCTTCTCGTAGGGTTTGACTTCGGCCCTGTGCTCCTGGAGGTGCTTAAGAGCCTGCTCCACGTCTTGATCGCTCACTTCCCCCACTTCTTTTTTAAGCTCAAGCCCCTTGT
>QIHJ01000428.1 GCA_003229065.1 Candidatus Dadabacteria bacterium | reverse complement strand
ACTGACCCCGAGGTCTGCCATAATGAGAGTTTCTTCAAAGTCGTCCCAGGTGCCCTCGTCAATTTCCTTTTTCGATAACATCCCGCCGAGCCTGCCGAATATGCCCGAGTGTGTTTTTGAAAGCCCCGAGCGGAGTCTCGCAAACAGCCCCTCCGGGCTCACGTCCTCTTCTTGTGCAAACTCCTCCGGTTCATCCGCCTCTGCTAGGGCTTCATCTAGCGGGACTTCTACCGGTTCCGCTTCCGCTGCGGCTTCTACTTCTTCAATAATCTCCTGTGCAGACTCAGGCTCTACAGGAATAGCCGTTCCGGGTACGGGCTCATGGGGCAGAGCTTCCTCAATTGTTTCCAAGACCTTTTCCTCAATATCATGGACCGCCTCCTGAACCGGCTCGGTAGATGCCGCTTCTGGAATCTCTTCAGGAGGCTCTTCTACTTCGGGCCCCTCTGTTTCTTCTACCGGCTTCTCTTGAAAGAAAAAGGATATAACGAATGAAATAAGGGCAATGATGATGAAAATTACGATTACCGCGGCTAGATCCGAAAACGGGCTCGGCAACATATTTAGCATAGAGAATATTTCTTCCATTATGGATCGATCCTCCTCTCTAATTGATAGAGATTATAACAGTCTATTTTGTATAAAGCGCATTTAGTGTCAGATTTAATAACGCAAAACGTGCCTGGTATGTGATTGCTCTACCTAATATGCGGGCTTTGTTAAAAAAGTTAATATACTTTTTGGAGAGTTGTTTTCAACACACAGACATAATAAGTCGATAATAGCGGCTCTAAGCCCTGGCAAACATATGATGTTTTTTCCCCCCTTGAACTGTCCGAATCTTCTTGGATATACTACTCTCAATGTCTAAAGGTTTTGTCCACCTACATTTACATTCGCAGTACTCGCTCTTAGACGGCGCGATTAAATTCGAGGAGCTTTTTCCTAGAGCTAAGGAGTTCGGGATGCAGGCCGTCGCGCTTACAGATCACGGGAACCTGTTCGGGGCTTACGATTTTTATAAGAAAGCCAAAGAAGCGGGCGTTAAGCCTATAATCGGCTGTGAGATGTATATTACGCCCAAGATAAATCCCGATAACCCCGCGGAGGGAAAAACCCACCATTTAACAGTCCTGTCCATGGACAAAAACGGTTATCAAAACCTCTCGAGGCTCGTGACCAAGGCATATTTTGACGGGTTTTACCGCAGACCGCGCGTGGATCATGAGCTGCTTGATAGATATAACGAAGGACTAATCGTGCTGAGCGGCTGTCTAAACAGCGAGCTCGCAAAGGCGATATTCGATAAGGATATGAAAGCCGCTTTGGGTGTTGCCGCGAGGTACAGGGAAATTTTCGGCGACCGCTACTATCTGGAAGTACAGGCCACGGGCCTTCCCGAGCAGAAGAGGGTGAATAAGAAGGTAAAAGAGGTCGGCGATAAACTTGGAATCCCGATAGTGGCCACAAACGACTGTCATTTCCTGAGGCGTGAAGACACCAGACCTCACGACGCGCTGCTATGCATACAAACGGGCTCATCGCTTCAGGATGAAAACCGCTTTAAGTTTCAGGGTGATCAGTACTATCTGAAATCCGAAGGGGAGATGTTGGGGGACCTGGAAGGTTTTGAAGATGCAATCCACAGAACGGGGGAAGTGGCGGAGAGGTGTAATTTCGATTTTGAAGTGAACGGTTACAAGTTCCCTGAGTTTGAAGTAGAGGACGGTACCTCTCTTGACGAGCACATAGCGAATCTTGCTGCAGAAAAGCTCGCCGAGAAGTTAAGTGAGGATATGATTCCCGAGGAAAAACACGGGGAATATAAAGAAAGACTCGACACTGAGATCGAGATTATTCAGAAGATGGGTTTTTCGGGCTACTTCCTGGTAGTCGCAGATTTTATTAACTATGCAAAATCAAAAGGTATACCGGTAGGACCGGGCAGGGGGAGCGCAGCGGGGAGTCTTACCGCATATGTTCTGGGGATAACCGACGTTGACCCTATTCCCTATGGTCTTATATTTGAGCGATTTTTAAACCCCGAGCGCGTTAGTATGCCGGACATAGATATCGACTTTTGCGGCGAGGGGAGAGACGAGGTCATACGCTACGTAACCGAGAAGTACGGGGCGGATAAGGTGGCGCAGATAGGGACGTTCGGGACAATGTCCGCAAAAGCGGTTGTAAAAGACGTGGGCAGGGTACTCGGCATACCTTACGCAGATGTGGACAGGGTTTCAAAACTGATACCCTCGTTCAGGGGCAAGGTATTTAGCATAGAAAAGGCAATAGGCAGCGTAAAAGAGCTTAAGAAGCTAATAGATGAATCTGAAGCGCTTACAGAGATGATAGAGCTTGCAAAGAGGCTCGAGAACATGGTACGTCACTCCTCGACCCATGCGGCAGGGATAGTAATTGCAAATGAGCCGCTTGCCGACCACATACCTCTTTACAGGGGCTCAAAGGACGAAATCGTGACCCAGTACGACATGAACTCGATTGAGGAGCTAGGGTTCGTAAAGTTCGATTTCCTGGGCTTGAAAACACTCACTTTGATAGATAAGGCGCTTAAGCAGATACGCGTGAATTATTCACAGAATGGAGATGGAAACTTCGATATACGAAAGATTCCGCTTGATGACCCGGAGGTTTATAAGCTCCTCTCGAGCGGGTTTACGAGGGGTATATTCCAGATTGAGTCCTCGGGTATGAAGGAAGTCCTCCTCGGGCTCAACCCAACGGCGTTTGAGGATATTATAGCCCTATTGGCACTTTACCGTCCGGGCCCGCTAGATAGCGGGATGGTAGATGATTTTATAAAGCGCAAGCACGGAAATGCCGAGGTGGAGTACCCTCTCCCCGAGCTCCAGGAGATACTCAAAGACACCTATGGGCTCTTCGTATATCAGGAGCAGATAATGCAGACCGCGAGCGCAGTTGCGGATTACAGCCTGGGCGAGGCCGATCTTCTCCGCCGCGCCATGGGTAAAAAGAAACCCGCTGAGATGAAAGCCCAGAGAAAGAGGTTTATGGATGGAGCCAAGAAAAAGGGTATAAAGGATAAGAAGGCAAAAGAAATATTCGATGCCATGGAGAAGTTTGCGGAGTATTCGTTTAACAAAAGCCACAGCACAGCTTACGCGCTTATCACATATCAGACGGCTTATCTAAAGACCCATTATCCCGCAGAGTTTATGGCAGCCCTAATGTCAGTTGATTCGAGCAATACCGATAAAGTCATTTCGAGTATTTCAGAGTGTAAGGATATGGGTATCGAAGTACTTGCCCCCGATGTGAACGAGAGTATGGATGAGTTTACGGCTTCTGAGGGGAATATTAGGTTTGGCCTGGCTGCTATTAAAAACGTGGGTGAGGGTACTGTGGACGCTATAATAAAAGCCAGAGAGGAATGTACCAGGTTCGACACGATTTTCAGTTTTTGCGATTCAGTCGAAGCTAGAAAATTAAACAGAAGAACATTTGAGAGCCTGGTCAAAAGCGGCGCGTTCGATTCCCTGGGCGCTCACCGGGCGTGTTTAATGGAGTCTGTCGAGACGCTGCTTAACTATACTTCTCTCAAGCAAAAGAGCACTCTTTCCGGCCAGCACTCGTTATTTTCAATGAAAGATTCGATTTCACTGCCGGAGCTATCTGAAAACTCCCCATGGGAAGAAAAGGTGCTCCTTTCAAACGAGATGGAAGTGCTGGGGTTTTATGTAACCAGTCACCCGATGGCTAAATTTGAGGAGGAGCTCAGTAAAAGCAAGAAGAATACCGACACGGAAGCGCTTGCAGATATAAAAACGAAGCGCGAAGTATCCGTGGCAGGAATTGTACGCTCGCTTAACGTACGGCACACAAAGAGCGGCTCGGGTATATTCGGGAACCTTGTGCTCGAGGACCTTAAAGGGTCTGTCGAGGTAGTTATTTTCAATGATCTCTTAAGAAAGTCTCTGCATATTCTCGAAGAGAAGGTCGATCCTGTTGTCATTAAAGGTATGACCGAGCCCAGTGAGGATAGGGTTAAATTGAGAGCAACAGATATTAAGTCTCTAAGAGATTTAAGGAACGGGTCTACAGTGCATATTAATTTCCCCAAAGAGAGCGCAACGAAAGAAAACTTACTCAAAGCAAGGGAGATTATAAGCAGTTATCCGGGAGAGTCTCAAATTCATATTCACCTGAATACCGAGGGCGGGATAGCTGTAGTTGAGGTGGAGGATTTACGGGTAAGCATCGAGGATGCGTTCATTTCCGATGTGGAAGGGCTGCTGGGGAAAAACGCCTTAAGGTTCAATTGATTTCCTGACAGTTTTCTATTACTTCTTTTAGTTTATCCGCGTCACTTGTTATGACAAAGACTTCCTGAACGGAGTTGCCGCTGCGCGCTATTAGCTTTGCGCCGCTTACGGTCAAATATTTATAACGTACGACCAGGTTCTCCCCTTTGGTTTTACCTACCGTTATCTCTCCCGGAATTACGCCTTTTACAAAATCAAGTGGGGCTACGTAGTCTTCGAGGTAACGTCTTAACCCCTTGATGATCCCGTGCTGTCGTTTTATCTTATTCTTTCTGTGCTTCATAGTGCTGGAATATTATTTGGCCTCTTTTCCGTGGAAATCGGCTTTTCATAACTATACAACTTTTAAGGGCAGGTTTCTAAGCTGTAAACTATACGTATGTTACTAAAGCTCGACGGAGATTGAAAGACATTGCGAAAATTACACGAGCTCAGTTTTGACAACACTTACAAAAGGCTTCCCGACGATTTTTACGATCTGGTAAGTCCAGTTGGTTTTCAAAACCCGCATTTGGTAGCTTTTAATCCCGATGCAGCAGAGCTTATAGACCTGGACCCCCGGGAAGCGCTTAACCCGGAATTTATAGAGTGCTTCTCTGGTAGAAAGATGCTGCCGGGCTCAGAGCCACTCGCGATGTATTACACGGGGCATCAGTTCGGTGTATATAACCCCGACATCGGCGACGGGAGAGCAATACTCTTAGGTGAAGTCAGAAACGAAAGCAGTGAGAAGTGGGACCTACATCTGAAAGGCTCCGGACGTACCCGGTATTCACGGGTTTTTGACGGAAGGGCGGTGCTCCGCTCGACCATCAGGGAGTATTTGTGCTCAGAAGCTATGCATGCGCTCGGGATCCCCACCTCAAGAGCGCTTTGTATTATAGGAAGCGATGAAAAGGTGGAGCGCGAGACTACCGAGTCGGGAGCGATGATGCTCAGGATGTCGCCCTCCCACGTGCGTTTCGGTTCGTTTGAAGCGTTTCACTACACGGGCCGTGAAGACTCGGTCAGGATACTCGCCGATTACACAATCTTGCAGCATTACCCCGGGATAAATGAAGGGGATAAGAAGTATCGGGATTTTCTAAATGAAGTGGTCGATAGAACCGCTGCGCTTGCTGCCCTCTGGCAGGCCTCGGGTTTCACGCACGGCGTTATGAATACGGACAATATGTCAGTACTCGGGCTCACAATCGATTACGGCCCGTTTGGTTTTATGGAGGAGTACGACCCGGAATACACGCCCAATCACTCAGATTATTTCGGGAGATACTCTTTTGAAAACCAGCCGGGTATTGCGTTTTGGAATTTGGGTAAATTTGCTAACTCACTCATATCGCTTGTACCAAGGGAAGAAGCACAGGAAGCGATCGGCGCCTTCAAAAACAGCTATTCCTTGAGTTACCTTAAAAGGATGAGGGAAAAGCTCGGGCTCAAAACCTATCAAAACAATGACGTGGAATTGATAAAGAACCTTCTTCAAATAATGCATAATGAAAAAGCGGACTATACGAATACATTCAGAGCGCTTAGTGATTTCTCTACAGGGGAGGAGAATGATACTTTATTCAGCTCAGAGGCTTTCAGGGAATGGGCGCACGTGTACAGGGCTCGTTTAAA
>QIHJ01000264.1 GCA_003229065.1 Candidatus Dadabacteria bacterium | reverse complement strand
TATGCCCGTTTTATAGGAATAACCCCCGAATTTGTAAGGAGCGCCCAGATATTTCTTGGCGACTTTGATGAGGTTTTGCTTTGGAGATGTCTCGCTTTTCGAGTGAAAACCGTTTCCGCTGTGTCCGTTATTTGCGTAACTGTTTGAATCATAATTGCACTATAGCTATGCATGTACTTGGCGGTGCCGGGTATCTTAAGCGACTGTCCGACTCTGATGTTGCTGCTTCTGAGATTGTTCGCTTTTTTAAGCTCTTTAACCGTAACGCCGTGGTGCTTAGCTATTACTCCCAGGGTATCGCCTCTTTTAACCGTATAGTCTTTTCTCAGATTGTCTGTGGCTTTACGGGCGGTTTGTGTCTTTAATTGACTGCCCTTTTCCGGAAGGCGGAGTTTCGTGCCGACCCAGAGCTCGTTATTAGTTAACCCGTTTGCCCCTTTCAGCTCACTTACGGTTACACCGTACTTACTTGCAATACTTCCTAATGTATCTCCGGTCACTACCGTATAGTTCGGGTCTCCCGCTGCTCGCTTAGGTGTAGCCACATAGTCGTGCGGCACGGGTATAAGGAGCACGTCTCCCTTGTTTATCTTGTCGTTTTTAAGGGCGCTCGCTTTTTTAAGCTCCTGAACTCCCACATTGAAATGATTCGCAATACCGCTCAAAGTGTCTCCGGCTTTTACTACATATCTCTTCTTTACGTAAGCCGCTTGCACCTTATCAGGTTCTTTCTTGCTGACTGCAGAATTTTTGGTTTTGGAAGTTTTAACAACTAATGCGTCACCTTGTTGAGACTGGCCCGGAACCTTTAGTACCTGGCCTATTCTCAGGTTGTTGCTCCTGAGTCCGTTTTCACGCTTTAGCTCTTTTTGGGATATCCCGAATTTAAGCGCTATCTGGCTTACCGTATCCCCTTTCTTGACGGTATATTTGCCGGCTTGTTTTTGCTTTTTGAGAGTCTCCGCCTCATTTTTCGGATCAACTTTAGCCCTGGCATCCGTTTCTCCCGGTTTCTTGGATCCCAGAGTGAGCTTCTGACCGACGCTTAAATTATTCCCTTTGAGGTTGTTTTTCTTTTTTATGTCGCTTACGGATATCTTGTATTTCTTTGAAATTATGTAGAGGCTGTCCCCCTTTTTCACTATGTACTCATGGGGCGCCACAGGACTGGATTCCGCTGTCTCCGGCTTGTTGTCTGGCTGCTTGGATGGTTTTGCCGCGGTCTCTTTGGTTACGCTCTCAGATTTTGCACGGCTTTCAGAGCCCGGCACTTTAAGCTTCTGTCCTATCTGAAGGCTCCGGCTGTTGAGGTTATTAATACTTACTAAATCTTTAGTGCTCACGCCGAGCTTCTCCGCGATCTGCCCGGGAGTATCACCTTTCTTTACAATATATATGTCCTGCGTGAGATCCTTTGGAGATGCGGCAGGTGTGGTATCAGCCTTCTTCTCCGAGGCGAGATCTTGAGATTCATTCTTTTCGGTTTCTTTTGCTACTTGTTTCGGAGCTTCTCCGCCCGGTACTCTAAGTACCTGGCCGATTTGAAGGCTTTTGCTCTTTAGGTTGTTAAGCTCGATAAGCTCTTTTGTGCTGACTCCGAGCTCCTGGGCAATCTTGCCCGGAAAGTCTCCCTTCCTGACTACGTAGGTCGCGGGAAGTGGTTTTGTTTCGCTGATTTCCGCTGATTTGTTAATATTTCCGGTTTGAGCATTAGAGTGCAATTTTAGTGACTGGCCGATGCTTAATTTGTCTCCCTTAAGACCGTTAAGCTCTTTAATTGATTTAGATGTAACACCGTATCGATCGGCTATGTGCCCGAGCGTATCACCGCTTTTGACTGTGTATTCCGTCCCCGGCGCGTCATTTGGTCTTACCGTTATTTCGCCGTTTATTTCAAGCGGGCTTTTTTCAGAGAGCACAGCTATTTCTTTTAACTCATCTTTGCTAATTATATCTGCTGAAGAGTCCTGTGAGGAGGGTATCCTGAGTAGTTGCCCAATTTGTAAATTGGAGTTTTTTAAGCTGTTTTTGTCTTTTAAATCTTTGGTAGAAACTCCGTAGCGCCCCGCGATCTCGCCAAGAGTGTCTCCAGATTTTACGATATAATCCTTATTGTTTTTATTTTCAGCTTGCGGGTTTTCTATTTGAGAATTCGGAATTAATAGTTTGTCGCCGACATTAAGTCTATTATTTCTGAGATTGTTTTCTTCTTTTAATTCATCAACCGATACGTCGAACTTCCTAGATAGATCATAAAGATTATCCCCCTTCTTCACTACGTATTCTTGGGATGAATATGATATCAGCGGAAGTAGGAGCGCAATACAGAAAAGCGGTAAAAACCTATAAACCATACCTGTACCTCCTACATGCAATTTAAGGACTCAGCGAATACCCGTTTCTTTTTTCGCTCCTTTGTGCACCTCCAAGGTGCTCCGTATTCACGTCAGTCCGAACCGGCACTTATTTAATCCAACCCCTACATGGGCTTGCTCCTGCTCATAGAGATTTAAAACAGTATCAATTTTCAAAGAGCTCGTACAGACTCAATCAGACCAAATTTCCAGTGATTATACACTATAAGAAAGAACTTTGTAAGGGTATTTAAGCATATTCGACCATCACTGTAAGAAAACCCGGGAATAATAACCAATTTTCATGTTTATCCGGCAGGAGTACAAGTCATTATTGTTTGAGCAAGGGGGTATTATTCACAAGCCACTCATCTAAAGGTAAACCTAAAAAGTGAAGAATGCTCACACTACCGTGCTCGTCTTTTTCTCTTATCAATATCTGATGCAGGAGCGTCTCGGCAATATGCTCTATATCACCCCTGTTCATACCACTGATGTCCATAAACTCTGAGAACCTGAGTGTGATTATGCCCCTATTGGGGCTTTGAAAGCCGGAATCTTCCGAGTGCTCTATATTAAAAGTAATATCAGATATAGAAAGCGATTCGCTTTGGCTGCCTTCTATGCCTACAATTCTGATGTAATCGAGCGCAGGGATTTTCATTCACCTTATATGGAATTTAATTTATCTTACTTAGTACTCTCTCATGCTCAAATTTGGGCTTAATCTATTAAGCTGCAATTTACTCATTAATCCTGTTAGTGCACACATAAAAGAACTCTTCCCCAAGCTCCCAGCTCATAGTCATTATCTGGAGCTCGCCTCTGTTGATTAGCTCTTTAAGGGCTTCGACCACATTTATCTTAGTCTCTATGTATCCGAGCTCAGGGTTAGCTTCTAAGAGCCTATTGGTTACCTTGTCGGTGTTGCTATTGCCCTGTTCCCACCCTTTACAAAGAATCATAAGTATTTCCGATTGCAGGTCGTTCATATCCGTCTCCGTCCGCTGTCTTTTCTATCTTGTCACGAAAGCCTAAATGAAATATAGTGTATTATAAAATAAAGTTCAACAAGCGCTAAATATGGAGCCTGCTGCTCAATTTTATCGTTCATGATACTACCTTTATGAAAGTTCTCCTCTATACTCATGAGTTTCCCCCGTTCCTGGGAGGTCTGGCGACAACGAGCTACAAGCTTGCCAAAGGGTTTTCGGAATCAGGGCTCAATGCCCGGGTGCTTGCTCCTGGCTATGGTACGGGCGATAAGCATGTAGACTCATCTCTCCCGTGTACAGTGTACAGAATTCCTTCGCTCGGCAGTAAATGGATAAAATATGTCCCGTTCCTCGGGACATTACTAGGATTGCTCTACTTAACGATAACTGTTGTCAGAGAAAAACCCGACGTAGTCCTCTTTATAACGGAGGAGGCGGAGACGGTAGGCGGCCTTATGCCGTGGTTTCCTTTCAAGCCCGTTGTACGTGTTGCAGGCTCCGGGATCACTACAGCGTTCTATGGATCTAAGATCGGCAAAAAGTTTATGCGCTATCCGATGAAGAGACTCTACATGCGATCTAAGCTCATTATCGCCGTAAGTCAAAACACAAAAGGGCTTATTGAGAGTATTGGCGTTAGCTCTCGGAAGATAAGAGTGATATATAACGGGGTCGAGGACAGTATGTTGTCAAAAGCACCGGATATAAACCGGATATCCCGTCTAAGAGAGCGCCTGGGGATAGCGGGCTCCGACAAAGTGCTAATCACTGTGGCCAGGGTATTGCCCAGAAAGGGCCAGGATACGGTAATAAAAGCTCTCCATCAAGTCGTTCGGGAATTCCCGGGTCTTAAATATCTGATTGTGGGCGAGGGCAGGTATTCGGCTCAATTCAAAGAGCTTGCGCTAGAGTCCGGGGTCTCAAAGCATGTTATATTCACCGGTGGAGTGAGGCACGAAGACACCCTGGACTATTATGACCTGGCCGACATATTCATAATGCCCAACAGGTACTGGAACAATAAGATTGAAGGACTCCCGAATGCCATAATCGAAGCAAGCGCTCGCTCAAAGCCTGTCATTGCCGGTGACCACGGCGGCTCCAGGGAAGCCGTAGAGGACGGAGTTACAGGTATTCTCGTTGACCCTGAAAGTGTTGATGATACTACCGAGGCTATATTGTCCCTCCTAAATGATGGGACAATCGTACGAAAAATGGGAGAAAAAGGCCGGGAGAAGGTGCTTAAATATCATACCGAAGGCGCTATGGTCGAGAGCTACTACGGAGCCATAAACGAAGTTCTTAACGAGGGTCAGAGGTAGTTGGTCCTGAAGGCATAATCCATGAGTGATTCGAGCAGCCCGCACAAAAAACTTTTTTTAAACGCCTCATGGCTCTTCGGTGGTAAAACGGCATCGGGGATAGCGGGCGCGCTTCAGGTCATAGTCCTTGCCAGGGTACTAGGGGTGGCGGACTACGGACTATTGGTGCTCGTGATCTCGTACATCGACATACTTAACCAGTTCTTCGATCTCCGTGTATGGGAAACCGCAACCAAGTACATCGGCACGTACTGGGAAAACGGCGAGCTCGATAAGACCCGCTCCATGATCAAGCTATCCTATCTTCTGGACATCTCAACCGGCGTACTCGCGTTCATAATTGCCATAGTGACCGCAAAGCTAATAAGCATTTATATTCTGAAGTCTCCCGAAGCCTATGTATATATATGGATCTATTCGCTCAGTCTCTTTATAAGTACCGCAAACTCGACATCAAACGCAATCTTGAGAGTGTTCGACAGATTCAAGGCAATTGCATTCATAACATCGATCCAGAACCTCCTGAAGCTTATACTAGTCGCGGCTGTACTCTTCAGTGGTTATGGCATTAAAGCAGTGTTAATAGTGTTTGTCGCCGCAAGCTTTATAGGATTTTTTATAAGAATCTGGGCAGTCTTGAAGGTCCTCAATGAAAAGGGGCTTACGGGTTTCTGGAATTCCAATATCGGGCTCATAAAGGACCAATGGAGGGGTATAGCGTGGTTCCTGGGGAATACGAGCTTTATGGCTACTATCAGAATCGGAAACGACAGGCTCATCGGAACGATGGTGCTCGGATATTTCGCGGGCAAAGAGGCGGTCGGGTTATACGACGTCGCGGGCTCTGTCGCGAAATTTATAAAGCGCATAGTAGACCCCCTTAACGAAGCTATTTACCCCGAGCTCGTAAAGATATCCTCGAATAAGGGGGTAAGTGAGATAAGGAGCATAGTCACTTATTCGACCAGGAACCTGATGAAGATTATTGTCCCGGTATCTATAATCGCCATCATATTCGCAGACCTTATTGTCGGGCTACTTTTCGGCGAGCAGTATCTTCCTGCTTCAAACGCGCTTCGTATAATAGCGGCGGCGGCGGTATTGGCCAGGGTTACGTTCTGGATCAATTCCGTACTCCTCGCCCTAGGCAGGCCGGGTCTCAGAACGGTGCTCGGTCTTGCAACAACATTCGTGTATCTTGCGCTTCTTTTTATCCTCGTACCCGCTTACTCATATATCGGGGCTGCTATCGCGCTTCTGGGATTCTCGATCTTCAAATCCCTCATGTCCTACTATCTCTATCAGGATTCTCTTAGAAAAGTAGAGCAGCACGATGTTCTAATTTTAAGGTTTAGTGATTTGTACTGCTCTCCTCTTTTATGTTGTCATTCTGAGCGAAGCGAAGAATCTCGCCTTTAGTAGTCATCACAAACTCGTTTCAGCATCTAATCTCTTTTTACTTTTCTCCCCCTTGAGGGGGAACTGTTTCGAGCGAGGGGAAAATAGGTCTATATAGATCAAAGCACCATAAGCAACTATAGTACTGGTACATATTCGCTGAACCCAAAATAATTAAAGGTTAGGGGGATCATTTTGTCGTTCCTGAGTATTTTTATCAGGAATCCACATCTTTGTCTGTTGTCATTCTGAGGAGTGAAGCGAGGAAGAATCTCGTATTTACTTTTTCCCCTTAAACGGAGCTTCACAAAAGGAGAGCGGTACAACTTTTATGTACATATACGGTTATTATATACTGGCTCAACTTCAGACGGCAAAGGATTACTCCTTGAAATCACGACTGAACCATATAAATTTTAATTATTCATTTAGGTGGGCACGCATGCTTATCTCGGAATCAAAAAAGTTTCTTTTCGTTCATATACAAAAAACCGCAGGCAGGAGTTTCGAAGCGGTTTTGATGGACAATATACCTGACCTCAAGAGTCTGCCCGGCACTCATGACCACGCGGCCTGGGTAAAAGAGGAGCTAGGCGATAAGTGGGATGAATACTATAAAGTGGCGTTCGTCAGAAACCCCTGGGACAGGCTTGTCTCCTGGTACACGATGATACAGGAAAAGGGAGACACTACCTGGTACAAGCGTATGACGGGTCTCGGGAAATACAACAAGATAAGACAGTACGTGCTCGACAACGCGAACTCCTTTGATGAGTACAACGCGAACTCCTTTGATGAGTTTATCTTTAAATGCACAGACACGATCGACGACACGGACGGTAAAAAGAGCTTTTGGTATAACCAGCTAGAATACGTAAGCGACCAAGATGGAAATGTCATGGTTGACTATATTGGCAGGTTTGAGAATCTTGTAGAAGACACCGGCACTGTTTTAAGACACCTCGGTATAGAAGGAGCTTCACTTCCCCATAAGAACAGCTCGGACCATAAAAACTACCGCTCATATTACAACGATCAGACAAAAGACCTGGTAGCCAAGCGCTACGCAAGGGATATCGAATATTTCGGTTATGAGTTCTAAGGGGCTTTCATTATCTTAGTTAAACTCCATATATTAATCT
>QIHJ01000396.1 GCA_003229065.1 Candidatus Dadabacteria bacterium | reverse complement strand
GTATCTCGTCCCTGAACTTGGTCTGAATCTGATACAGATTCACCGGAAGCTCCTTGTACGAGCGAATGTCTCTGCGGACAATGTCTGTTATAATTTCTTCGTGAGTGGGCCCTATGCAAAACTCCCTCTCGGCCCTGTCTTTAAAGCGCAGGAGCTCCTTTCCATAAAAGTCCCAGCGCCCGCTCTCCTCCCAAAGCTCGGAGGGCAGCACAGCGGGCATGAGAAGCTCTATGGCCCCTGCCCTGTTCATCTCCTCACGGACAATCTTTTCAACTTTTCCAATACATCTGAGCCCCAAGGGTAGGTAGTTATAAATACCTGCGGCGAGCTTACGTATCATTCCTGCCCGTATCATGAGCTTGTGGCTCACGACTTCGGCGTCTGCCGGGTCTTCCTTTAAAGTAGGGATAAAATATTCCGAGTATCTCACAGTGGCGTATAAATTACCGATTCTGAGTATAATTGCAACATTATCTTACATAAGCTTAGGTATGAAACTGATAGAATAGCATATGAAATCTGCATTTGACCTGGGGAAAGCCGTGGTTATCCTATTACTGAAATTAAGACTAATCCCGTGGGGACAGACCGGAGCACGCGTTAGTGCGATCGGGGGGAAGTACTTGAGGGTTTCTCATCTAATACGGGAATTAATACTCGCCGGAGGTGCCGATGGATTTAGATACAGGCGTAATAGAGCTTATAAGAAAAGCCGGAATATTTGCATATCCTATCATCCTATGCTCGGTCGTTGGAATAGCTATATTCTTCCAGAAAATGTGGACTATCAGAACCAAGAAAGTCATACCGGAAAACTTCCTGGACCATTTTTACAGCCTCATGTCCCAGGGTAAAACAGGCGATGCCCAGGTATATGCCCGCTCTAACGATTCAGCGGTATCAAGGATCGTAGTAGCCGCTCTAGAGAATGCCGAAAGGCCCAAGGAGGAGCTCCGTGAGGAGATAGAGGAAGCGGGACGCAGAGAGGCAAACGATCTCGTACGCTATAACGAGGGACTCGGAGCCATCAGCAACGTAAGCACTCTGCTCGGTCTTCTGGGTACGATTTCCGGTATGATCAAGATATTCATGGTCATCGCGGACAAGCCCATTGTCAACCCGCCGGAGCTTGCGGGTGGGATCTCGGAGGCTCTTTACACCACGGCCTTCGGACTGGTGGTGGCAATACCCGCATTCATAGCGTATAAGTACCTAAACGGCCGGGCCGACGATTATATTTTCATGCTCGAAGAGGAAGGGCGCAAGATTCTTGACTACGTAATGGCCTCAAAAGATGGAGCGCCCGGAAGTACAGAGGGCGTGAAGGACATACGGGGATGAGGTTCAAACGTAAGACTAAAAACGGAGCAGGCACAGGATCGGCACTCGACATAACACCGGTCGTAGACGTCGTTTTCAACCTCCTTATATTCTTTGCTCTCACGCTAAACTTCGCGGCTACTTCAGGCGGAATAAACGTAAAGCTCCCCTCAGCCTCCTCAGCCGAGCCAGTAAAGCTGGAGCAGCTCACCATTAACCTAACTAAAGACGGCAGTATCGTCTATAACAACGACACTATAGACGCGGCCAAGCTGAGTACAATATTAAAGGAAGTAAAGGACAAGGACTCGCTCGTAATTATCAGAGCAGACAACGACGTTCCGCACGGTAAGGTTGTCGAGATTATGGATATAGCTAAATCAGAAGGCCTCTCTAAGCTCGCTTTTGCCGTTCAAGCCTCGCCTGCTCTGCCTAAGGACGAAAAGAGTGAGGAATAGGCATACACAGTACCCTTAAGTGGATTGACACTATTCACAATCTTATGTAGCTTTTGGCACCAAATACAATTCCGTTAATAATTCATTTGCCGGCTAAAATTCAGTTGAGACACCTCAGATTCCTAAATGTATTTGTTACGAATTACTTCACTTTCTGGATAATTATCTTCTCTGTATTCGCGCTCTTCGAGCCTGCCCCGCTTGCGCCACTTACCTATCTCATAATTCCCGTGCTAGGGATAATCATGTTCGGCATGGGGGCCTCGCTCACAGCGGGAGAGTTCAAGAGGGTTTTTAATAGACCCTGGGAGGTAGGAGTAGGTATCGCCCTTCAGTACCTGGTAATGCCTTTTCTGGGATTCGCGCTTGCCTGGGTATTCGGTCTCGAGCCGCTGCTCGCGGCCGGGGTGGTGCTCGTGGGCTCATGCCCCGGGGGGACGGCCTCAAATGTCATGACCTATCTTGCCCGCGGGGATCTGGCTCTATCTGTTACTTTAACGTCAGTGTCGTCCCTTCTCGCGCCGTTAATGATACCGCTTCTGATGTACCTTTACGCGGGTCAATGGATAGACGTCCCGGTGTTTAAGCTCTTTAAATCTACAGTTCTCATAGTTCTCCTTCCCGTAGCCCTGGGCTTGGGCCTAAGAGCAATACTCAGGGATAGAATAAAATACATTCTGCCTATTCTCCCGAGTGTCTCAGCAATAGCTATCATCTTCATAGTCGCCGTAATCGTGGCCGCTAACGCCCCGGCAATTACCAGAATCGGAGCGATAATAGCTTTAATTGTAATAATCCACAACACTCTGGGGCTTACGATCGGATACGGCGCTGCCAGACTCGCCGGAATGGACGCTTCAAAGGCAAGGGCGATATCGATAGAGGTAGGTATGCAGAACTCGGGCCTGGCCGTGGCTCTGGCCAACACTTACTTCGGAGCGCTTGCGGCGCTGCCCGGCGCTATATTCAGCATATGGCATAACATATCGGGCTCCGCAATAGCCTGGTGGTGGAGGAGACAGGGGAATCCGGACGCGGAGAGTGGACGATGAGCGCTAAAGCAGCTCCGGACCATTCAAAGAAATTCCCAGTCATTGGTTATCTTTTCCTCATCGGGACGGCGCTATTCACAGCCATATCTTATGCGTTCGGCAGAGCAGTGGACAGAAATCTCGACCCCGAGTCCACAATATTTTTCTGGTTCGGGGGAGCGCTTATATTCTCATTCATTACTGTAGCTATATTGCCCGAGCAGAGGGAAGAAGCCAGGAATATAGGAAGGTACTGGAAGATCTTTCTATACACTTCGGTGCTTACTTCCGTTGGGGCCGCGCTCTGGATTATCTCTATAAGAACGATCGGGATCCCCCTTACCTCATTTTTGATGAAAGCGCAGACCTTGTTCGCCCTTATGCTGGGGATGATATTTCTAGGAGAGAGGCTGAACCGGGGCGAGACAGTAGGGATATTAATCACCATTACAGGCGGGATAATAGTCGCATACCAGAGCGATATAACTTTGCTCATGGGAACCCTGACGGCGCTCGGGGCGGCGTTCTTTTACTCCTTAATATCGTTTGTCGTAAAGAAGGTCGGACAGAGGCTAAACATGCTCATGGTGGCCAACATGAGGGCGCTCGGAGTGACTCTGTTTTTATTAATATATCTCTTCGTTACAGGAACGTTCGAGGCCCCCACCAGGCCGATAGAGTACATCTATATGATCCTCGGGGGCACATCAGGGGCGCTTATCGCGAAGGCGTGCCAGTTTCAGGCGATAAAGCTAATCGACATCTCGCGCACAACGGCGGTGCTGCCGCTGGAGTCGCTGTTCGTGATACTCTTCTCATATTATATCTTCGACGAGATACCCTCGTTGATAAAACTAATAGGCGGCGCCGGAATCATCATCGGAGTTATATTCCTAGTAGTCTTCAGGGGTAAGAAGCCCGAAGTGCTTGATAAGTGATCTCTTTCCTTTTAACTTCTCCCTTTTGTAAAGGGAGATTGAGAGGGATTTGTCTTTTTTACTTTTTTAAATCCCCCCTTATTTTGGTTTCAGTAAGTTCTGTCCGGTACTAGAGTAATTCTTATAGCTTTGTTCAAGGGAGACCTATTCCTAAGGGGGACAACTACAAGAAACTTCCGCCAAACCTATACTCTGGCGGTGGCGGCGGAGTTTCCTTTTTTCTATCGTATAACTATAAGACTCATTTAAGTAAATCCTGAATCAGTGATAAAATCTAAACAACTAATTGGCGTTTGGACAAATATACATATGGAGGGTATTTATGAGATTAATGCAAATTGTTCGTATTCCACATGAGACATTCAACGAAGCTGTGAGGGACGGCAGTGTCGGAGCGAAGAACAAGGCCATACTGGAAGCAATAAAGCCCGAAGCGGTTTACTTTACGGAGATGAACGGGCATAGGGGCGTTGTTTTAATAGTCGATGTCAAAGACCCGTCCGAGATTCCGGCGCTTGCAGAACCATGGTTCCTTACATTCAATGCAGATGTTGAGTTTCGCATTGTCATGAGTCCGGAGGAGCTGAGCAATGCCGGGCTCGACGAGATTGCCAAGAAGTGGGGATAAAATAACTTCACCCCTATCCTACCCTTCCCCCATCAAGGGGGAAGGAATCTTTTTTCCCTCTCCCCAGCGTGGGAGAGGATTGAAGTTAAGGGGAATAAAACAAAACTACGACGACTGAGACAACACTATACTATGTCGATGGTAAAGTTGACGGACGAGATAACAAACCCGATATCATATGCCATTATCAAGGCTGCTTATTTTACTAAAAGAGTTAATCTCAGGTGAAATGTATCTATAATTTTAGTTGCATTCAGCGTTAGTTATACATTTAATACTTGGACAATTTTTCCAGCCGCCAAACGGTTCTCCAGGATCGCGGCAATCTTCAGGAAAGTCTTTGTTTATAAAAACACATCCGTGTTCCTCGACATGACAACAATTAAAGGCGCCAGTAAAAAACCATTCCGTAGTCAATGATACGCAAGCTAGCCCACTTGTAGAAGGTACGCATTTGTAATCATCATCTTTGGTATCTGAACCGATACTAATTTGCCAGTTGTATTGGTGGTGGAAAAAACCGGGGTCAAAAGTGACATAAAGACTGTCCAAAATTTCTTTTGTGGAGGGATCTTCTCTAGGAGAACCTTCGCTATATATACACATTGCATTTGTAAAGACTGGGCTAAAAGCTAACGTAAGTAATGCTAGTAAAATAAGAAACAAGTTTTTCATTAGAAACCCTCCACTAATAATTAATTTTACAGACTATCCGTCTCCGGGGTTGGGTCCGAAGTGAAAAGCTAATATCTCATCCAGAGTAATTTGTCCATCATCATTACTGTCCGCAAGCTCAATAAAACGACTTTGTACTTCATTTGAATACTCTTCCGACGTCAGCACTTCATCGCCGTTAGTATCATCATCAAGCTCGCCTCTGTTAATGGGTCCAACTTCAAAAAGGTATTCACTTCCTACATGGTCAGCTTCCGTTATAACGCCGTCCATATTGGTATCCATTGTATTAAAATCCCGCTCGATCGTAGCGTCGATCTCACTCTCGCCGAGAACACCATTTTGATCAGTGTCAGCTTCCATGAATTCTTGTTCAACTATTTGTCTAAAGGATTGTTGAGAGCCTGAATTGTCGTCACAAGCAGATACAGTAAAGATTAATAGAAATAATATCAGAGTATTCTTAAGACTAACTCTACTATCCATATCGATTACCCTCCGCGTTAAAACATAATAAAACTATACCTAACTATTTTCAAAATAATTATGGTATAGATCTCAAACCATCATTTATTACACCACGGTGAAGACTAATTTCAATTTTCTTATGTAACTGGATAAAAAAGGCGGGCTGTGCGATCATGCCCGCCTTTTTTAATTAACAAGGGAGACTTCTGCTTCTCTTACTTAAATTATAATTAAAACGAACGTTAGTATCAATAGTCATTTTAACGCAGGGTAATATTGGAAAAAACGGTGGATCGGAGTCATACGCTCGATTTGATCTCTATTACGAACTCGGGCGGGAAGTCCTTACCCCATCTGCCCACAATTGCGCGCCTTACGTACTCTCTGATCTGATACTCAGTCTTTAGACCAAGGGAGTGTTTCAATATTCTCTTTGAGTCTT
>QIHJ01000280.1 GCA_003229065.1 Candidatus Dadabacteria bacterium | reverse complement strand
TAGGAGACAAAGAAGCGACAGAGAAGCACGATGAGCATGCATTTATAAAAGCGCCCGACGAGCTCCTGGCAGAGCTATATGTTAGTAAAAACGCAGAATGGGCTTTCAACGAGCTTGTGAACCGTTACAGCTGTAAGATATATAATCTCGCTTATAAATATACAAAGGACGAAAGCAATGCTAATGACGTGCTTCAGGAAGTCTTTCTCACATTGTTTCAGAAGATCGACACTTTCAGGGGCGAGTCAAAATTCTCAACATGGGTTTACGGAATTACCAGGAATACGAGCTTAATGTACTTAAAAAAGCACGGAAAGCATCTGAAGACCCTGTCACTCACAAGAGAATCCAGTACCGAAGACGGCGCTTCAAGTGATTTCGTAGTGGAAGACTGGAGGTTTATACCCGACAATATAATGATGCAGGAAGAGAAACGATACAAGGTTGATGAAGCAATGAGCGCAATATCCGAGATTTACAGCACCGTGCTCCGCCTGAGAGACCTAGAAGGTCGTACGAACGTTGAGATCGGAGAGATTTTAGGTATCAGCCTGCCTGCTGTTAAATCACGAGTCAGGAGAGCAAGGACGCAGCTAAGAGTAAATTTGGCACAGTATGGCGGCGAAGAGCTTTACTAACATTGCCGGGCCCGCAAACTCAACTTAGATAGCAGATATGGTTTTGAGGAGAAACTCTCAGAGTCTCTCCTCGATAATATCTATTAATTTACAAAAAGAACCCAGCCTGTTTGCTCGCTTCCCTGAACCTTACCTGCAATCTGCACATCGGTTCTATCAGGACTCTGCGTTATTTTCTTTAAACCGTCCTGGAGTCCCTGAAGAGAATAAACTGTATCATCCGTTACAAGAAGATGTTGATGCGGCGGCATACCATCACAAGGATGAGTTGCTATAACCGGCTTAACACTACCATTTGCATAATCAGGTACCAGACAGACTACATTACCTTGCCTCATCTGCTGCTTGACTAAAAGTACACATAACAATTGAAAAAGTTACCCCTAATACTAAAGACAATGAAAAAAGCTTAATACTTTGCATATTCTATCCTCCCGACTTCTTAGTTTGAATTCATTAGATTAGATCATCAATAACCACACCTAATGAGTTCACTGTAACACATAACGCAGCTTTCCACAACAGCTAAGAATCTAATTTGACATCCTTCGACAAAGACTGTGATGAGCTTAATTAAGGACTAGTTGTACGCTCCCTCTTGTCATCCCGATCTTAAGTTTTGCTAGATTTTGTGGGATATCAGCACGTTGTGGTATTTCGTAAAAAGTATGCGCCCGATGCTGAGACGGATGCTCAACCGGGCGATCACATTACATAATAATATATGAGGGTTACGCTTGATTTCTCACACCTCACACCATTTGGCACGGCACTTGTACTTATAGGGGACATGAATATGGCGATCATTAAAACCAAACGCCGTAAATTATCACTAGGAGGTGATAAGCATGTCAGTAAATAATTCAACAGAAGCAAAGGATAGTGTCTATTTTATAGACGGAGAAGGGAACGCCTTCAAGCAGGACCCGATAATAGTGGTACCCGACGGGGGCGATGTTTTGAACATAGCGGGCGGCGAGTTTATACACAAGGTGAAGAGCGAAAACACGAATAACGTATTTTCGGTGATCCAGATAGTAACCCCTCCCGGGAAAGGAGTGGCAGCTCATGTGCACGAGAACGAAGACGAGCTCGTGTATGTGCTCGAAGGCGAGATCGAGGTATCTCTCGGCGATCAGACTATGTTGGCGGTTCCGGGCGTTATGGCGCTCCTGCCGCGGGGTATACCGCACGGGTTCACTAACGTAGGCAACACCCCGAGCGTTGTGATAGACACTATACTGCCGGGGCAGTTTGATAATTATTTCGTTGAGATGGCCGCTCTATACAATAACGGCGAGCCCACTGAGGCCGAGGCCGATGCGCTCTCAGAGAAGTACGGCATCAAGTATGTGTAAGTCATTTAGCATATGCGTGCATATGTAGAGATTAAAATGGTATAGGGGAGTATATCTCCCTGAAAAAATCAATTTTAATAAGGAGATTATCATGAATAGAATAAAATCTATAATGTTAACAATATTGGTAGTAGCACTAAGCTTTTGGGCAGTTGAATCATTTGCGGCGGGGGTTGAAAATAGCACCACGGGCGTGCTGGGATACGACCTCGTATCATACCGCACGGAAGGAAAACTCCTTAGGGGAGACGGCAACAATCTGGTAGTTGTTGAGGGAGTTACATATCTCTTTGCTAATGAAGAGAATAAGAACGCTTTTGAAAAGAGTCCGGAGAAGTATCTGCCCGTATACGGCGGATACTGCGCGTTCGGAGTCTCTGTTAACAAGAAATTCGTAGGCGACCCCGAAGTATGGAAAATAGTTGACGGGAAGCTCTATCTGAACCTCGACAAAAACATACAGAAAATGTGGTTCGAAGATATTCCGGGCAACATCGTCAAGGCAGATCAAAACTGGCCCGGCATTAAAGATAAAGCTCCGGCTGATCTTTAATACAATGCATTTCCCAAGTGAGTGGACGACTAAAAAAAAGGGGCTGCGGTGCAATAGTTCCGCGCCCCTTTTTTAATCTTTATGACTTAACTGTCCTGTCCGTAGAAGAAGCGCCAGGAGAATAAGGGGAAAGCGCGGCAGAGGGAAATACGGTAAGACGATAGTATTGGAGAATATTGGAGAGGAACGGGAAGGTGCACACGGAGATAGTGCCTGATTGCTCAAGGGCCACGTTACAGGCTATTATTAGGGGCAAAGTGGAAGTTGAGAGTGTAATTCATTCGGACAAATGGGGAGTTACAACGGGCTGGTAGACATAGGGTATCCCAAACATTACAGAGTGGATGACAGGGACAATAAATTCTCTAATGGAAGATCACATATAAACGGGATAGAGTCTTTCTGGAGTTTTGCTAAGAAGGGGCTTCAGAAATTTAATGGAGTGCACAGAGAGAACTTTAATTTGCATCTAAAAAAAGTGAGTTTAAGTTTAATAACAGGGATAAAGATATGTATAAGCTGTTGCTGAACAATTTAAACCAAAACATGCTCTGATCTTATCTAGAGCCAAATTTAAATAGAATCATAAAGTCTTGATTTTATGTTTTTCGGCTATTTAATGTCTTTTTCCATTTTGACTTACTGACAAATCCACTGACATGGGAGCTTGCTGCACCGTGGAGAGTAACGTAAGTTATTGAAATAATTGGTAGCGGGGGCAGGATTTGAACCTGCGACCTTCGGGTTATGAGCCCGACGAGCTACCAAGCTGCTCCACCCCGCGTCTGTAGTAAGGCTGAATAGCTTATGGGATATTCACTGCCCTGTCAAGTGTTTCGGCTTGCCCTTAAAAGTATGAAAAACCCTGTTGACAAGAGGGGTTTATAAATATAAATTAAGAGTACGAAATAGATTCAGGCCTCATAAGGCCGATATCGGGAGGCTATTTAAAGATGAAAAAGTTAAGCGCGCTAATGTTGACGGCATTATTACTGACTTCGGCTTCACTCATGGCCGGTTGTGAGAACAAGGGAAAGAAGCAGGTGCATGAAGCTACCATGTCCACGCTTGAGATGACGAAACAGGAGCTTGACCAGCTAAAGCAGGACTCATCCAAACTCGATGCTTTCATCGCCGACATGAAGAAGCAAATCACCGATCTTAGGATTGCAAATCAGAGAATGATAGCCCAGAACAAGAGGCTTCAAGCTGAAATAATAGACTTAAAACTCGAGCTCGGAGAAATCCCCGATTCAGACTCCTCAGACGGACTGTCTTCGGATACCGATTCAAAACCGGGTGAAGACAAGAGCGGAGCCGATGAGAGCGGCTCTGACACCGATACAACAAACGGGGACGACGCACCAACGGACGAGCAGGAAGTTTAAGCTTCTTAATCCCTGATAGTCTTAATATCCAATATTCTGTCCAGCCTGAAGGTACACCTTTCTTTTCTTAAATGGCAATATGCGTGTATGTAAGTGCTTGACTTACTCACGCTGATATCGAAGGGCTCGATAACCCTGGTAGAAGTCTCCTCTTTATACGCGGAGAGGTATTTGATCCGGAGCTTCCCCTTTTCCCTGAGCGCTTCTTCAATCTCCCCGGGAAGCACCAGCTCGTTTGAGGCTTTTAGCTCGACTGCTTTTCCCTGGAGCTTCAGTACATCCTTTAGTCTTTTTAACCTTATTCCCCTCCGGGCAAGCTCCGCCAGAAAATATTCAAGGACTCCTTTGGTCGTCGTTACATCCGCAAGCGCCCTGTGCTCGCAATCAGTCAGTATCCCAATAGTTTTAGCTATTTCCCCGAGGCTGTTGCTCGGAAAGCTATAGTATCTCCTGGCAATACCGAGCGTATCTATCACTTTATTTTCGGGAAGTGTGAGCTTGAGATTCCTTAACTCCGCATCCAGGAACTCAAGGTCAAATGCCGCGTTATGAGCTACGATCACCGAATCTTTCAGAAAATCCAACACCTCTGTAGCAACTTGCCTGAAAAAGGGAGCCTTCTGGACCATAGAGTCGGTTATGCCGTGAATGGAAACCGCACTCGGGGGTATTGTTATACCGGGGTTTATGAGGGTCACAAACTGATCCACTATATCACCGTTTAGTGTTTTGATAATTGCAATTTCGCAGACCCTGTCGCCGCCTGCGGGGTCAAGACCCGTGGTCTCGACATCGAGGAAGGAAAACCACACTTCAGAGGGGTTTAATAATAGCACCGCTCACTCCTTACAAAAAATGAATAATATCATGTAAGCATGAACAAATAAATGGAGATATAATTATATTAATCTACTTAGTCTCTGATTCGGGCTCTTTGCAGAACTTCTTAATCGGGGACTTCGAATCAGGGTGGCCCAATTCCCTTGATTTATAAAGATCGATGCAGCCTTTCTCTTCATCGAACATTAGAATCTTAGTTAAACCTCTCCCGAAGTAAGCTCCTATAAAATCAGGCGCAATCTCTATAGCTTTATCATAATCCTTCAAAGCGGCCTCGTATCTTTGTAAACGTACTTCCGCAGCCGCTCGGTTATTGTAAGCGACCGCAAGCTCTGGGTTGAGCTCAATCGCTTTCGTATATAACTCTATCGCTCCCTTATAATCTCCAGCTTGATATTTTACACCTGCTTCTATGTAGTACCCCTGGTCTGTTTCCGCAAAAGAAACCTGCATACTTAATACAAGAGCAAGCAACGAAAGTAAGGTTATGAATGTCGATCTCATTTATTGATTCTCCTTTTTCAATGCAAACCACACATATTTAAACCCATATTGCAATCACTGCCCTAACAAATCTTTTAATAGCTTCCGGCCGCCGCTTTGAAGTATAACCTCAGCCAAATTCTCTCCGAGCGCCTCTGCATTACCCACCACACCGGATATCGATTCCTTTAATAGAACGCTCCCATCAGGTTTTGCCAGCACCCCGGTTATATAAATACTGTTTCCGTCGGTCTCCGCAAGACACCCGAGCGGGACGTTACAGTCCCCGGACAACCTCTTTAAAAAAGCCCTCTCGGCTATAGCCTGAAGTGCGGTCTCACTGTGGTTTATTGATTTAAGAAGCTCGTTTGTAGTCGTGTCGGACTCTCTGGACTGAACCGCCACTATCCCCTGCCCGGGGGCGGGCACAACCGTCTTTTCCGAAACAATCTCGGTCACGTGCGCCCCAAGGCCCATACGCTCAAGCCCCGCGAGCGCCAGTACAATAGCGTCGTATTGTTCTCCTTCCCTGAGTTTCCTTACCCTCGTATCCACATTTCCACGAATATGTTCTATCTTAAGTCCGGGGTAATGGTGAAGTATCTGAGACGCCCTCCTGAGACTCCCGGTGCCTACTCTTGAGCCGTTGGGAAGCTCGCCGAGCTTAAGCCCCGAGCGAGTTATGACAGCGTCCCTGGGATCGTGACGTTTCACATACGCCCTTAGTACCAGAGCTTCCGGAGGCTCTGCCGGGACGTCCTTCAAGCTGTGAACGGCTATATCTATCCGCTCGTCAAGAAGAGCTTCTTCTATCTCTTTTACGAACACCCCTTTACCGCCAATCTCGGATAGCGGAGACTCGAGGTTCTTATCCCCTGTTGTTTTTATTACTATGATTTCAGTATTTATTTCCGGGTGGTGTTCAGATAAAAGACGCTCCACATGGCGGGCCTGCCAGAGAGCGAGCCCGCTCCCTCTAGTTCCAATCCTGAGACTGGGCCTCATCTTCCTCTTCTTCGACTATCAGGAGGTCGTTACCAAGTTCAAAAAGTTTTTTTACCGAATCCACATAAAGCGCTCCCATAGAGGTCGAAGCCTCTTCTTTCAGTTTAGTGAGCGGTCCGTGGAGTATCTTGCCTACAATCCGCGACGCCATTGCCTCGATCACATCCTTATCTTTGTCCGTATAGCTATCGAGCTTTGAGAGTGCTCTCTCAACTTCGAGGTTTTTGATCGTCTCAAAGCGTTTCTTTAGCTCTATGATCGCAGGCACAGCCTTTAATCCCACAATCCAGGCCTCAAACGCTCGCTCGACCTCGTGCACTATATCATCCGCTTTTGAAGCGCTCTCTTTTCTGGTCTTGATATTCTCATCAAGCACACCCTTTAAGTCGTCAATATCGTATAGATATATATCGGGCAGCTCTTCCACTCTGGGGTCAATATTGCGCGGCACGGCTATATCGATCATAAATACAGGCTCATTATTCCTTAGCTTAAGCGACTCTTTTGCGTGTGAGGTTTTGATTATAAAATCAGAGGATCCCGTAGCTGTAATAACAATGTCCATGTCTTTTAAATGGTAGTAAAGCTCCTCGAATCTTACAGGACTCCCGTTCAGGCGCTCGGCAAGCGAGGCTGCTCTATCAAACTGGCGGCTTGCGATCACTAGGTCCCCGATACCGGCGCTCACCAGATTC
>QIHJ01000291.1 GCA_003229065.1 Candidatus Dadabacteria bacterium | reverse complement strand
AACGGCGGTTTTTTACCTTGAAAATAAAAAACTCTGCGATTCGGGTTCATATTTTAATCTTCTCCGTTACGTTACGGATATTTACTGCAATGTATATATTGTACACTATTGCACGCCCAGAATCTTCTCATTTCGTTCTATACGTCCCTTATTGTAAATTCGTGTCCATTCGTGGTTAAACAACCTTTTCATCCTGCATCTTGATTTATACCCGCCCCCCGATCGCACCTCGTGCTCCGGTCCGTCTTCTGATTTTATACCTGCGGGCATCGCTGTACTAATTTTATTCCTGCTCTCATTCACACACGACGTTCACTCGCTGCCCCCATCGGCATCGCACATAAACCCGCTCACCCTGAGGCTCTCGAAGGGTCGCCTCTGTCCCCTAATTTTATTCCTGCTCTCATTCACACACGACATTCACTCGCTGCCCCCTGATTTTATTCCCCCGGATCGTGCTCCGCACTCCCGCCCGCCCCCAGCCTCTGTCCCCATACTTTATACCTGGCATCGCTGTGAAGCGCTCGCCTCTGTCCCCATTAGGCTTTGCCGTGGCATTTTTTGTATTTCTTACCGCTTCCGCATGGACATGGGTCGTTTCTTCCGATTTTCTTTTGCTGACGTCTGATGGGTTTTCTCTTTTCCTCTTCCTCGCCCCTGCTCATAGTCATCCTCTGCTGCTCTTCATTTCTGCGTCTCTCAAGCCTCGCCATATCGGTTTCACTCACAGGCTGCACCTTAAAGAGCTTCTCGCAAACGTCGTCGGACAAGCGGTTCATAAGCGACCCGAACATATCGTACCCCTCTTTCTTATACTCATGCAGCGGGTTTTTCTGCGCGTATCCCCTGAGCCCTATACCCTCACGTAAGTGGTCCATGTTTAGCAGGTGGTCCTTCCACAGGAAATCGAGCGTCTGAAGCATCAGGTACCTCTCAATCTGCCTCATAGTTTCAGGGCTTATCCCCTGCTCTTTCTCCTCATAGTAAGTGCGCACCTTTTCTCTTATGTACTCGGTTACGTCCTCTCTCTTTATGCCGTTTCCCTTAAGCGCTTCAAAATCAGGCTCAAGGTTAAACACCGTTTGAACTGACTCGCGCAAGTCGTCAAGCTCAAGGTCCTCCGAGTTTGCCTTTTCAGGCACCATCGACGCGGTCAAATCGTCGATAATCTCATCAGCCATTTCGTAAAGGTTCTCTTTTAGGTTGTCGCCCCCGCTCAGGTATTCTTTCCTCTTTGTATAGATGACCCCTCTTTGTGTATTCAGAACGTCGTCGTATTCAAGAAGATGCTTTCTTATATCGAAGTTCCTTCCCTCAACTTTCTTCTGAGCGTTCTCTATGGATTTCGTTATCATACCGTGCTCGATGGGCTCTCCCTCTTCCCACCCGAGCTTGTCCATTACCTTTGTTATGGTCTCTGAAGCGAATATTCTCATCAGATCGTCTTCAAGCGACACGAAAAAGCGTGAAGAGCCGGGGTCTCCCTGCCTCCCTGCTCTACCCCTCAGCTGGTTATCTATTCTCCTTGATTCGTGGCGCTCTGTGCCGATTATATGAAGCCCGCCGAGCTCTATCACTCTTTTCTTTTCACCTTCGCAAATGGCTCTAGCCTCGAGCATCGATTCCTCGAACTGTTCGGGGTCCGCTTCCTCGGGGCTTATTTTGAATTTCTTTTTTAATATTTCTTCGGCCAGGTGCTCCGGGTTTCCGCCGAGCACTATGTCAGTACCCCTGCCCGCCATATTGGTCGCAATAGTCACGGCGCCTATTCTTCCCGCCTGTGCCACAATCCCTGCCTCGTTTTCGTGCTGCTTAGCGTTTAGGACCTGGTGAGGAACCTTCATTTCCTGAAGCAGCTTGTTCAGCTTCTCAGATTTCTCAATCGAGGTGGTTCCGACGAGCATGGGCCGGCCCTCTTCGTTCATATCTTTTATCTCATTGACGACTGCGGAGAACTTTTCATCTTCTGTCTTATATATAGAGTCGTTATTGTCCGCTCTGATCATAGGCTTGTTTGTCGGGATGACGTTTACGTTGAGCTTATAGATGTTTTTAAACTCGAATGCCTCTGTGTCCGCGGTTCCCGTCATACCTGCAAGCTTCCTGTACATCCTGAAGTAGTTCTGAATCGTAATTGTGGCAAGGGTCTGGTTTTCGTTCTCGATATCAACCCCTTCCTTTGCCTCTACGGCTTGATGCAGTCCGTCGCTCCAGCGTCTTCCGGGCATAAGCCTCCCGGTAAATTCGTCCACTATGATTACCTGACCGTCTTTTACCATGTAGTCGACGTCTTTGTTAAAGAGGTTGTGCGCCTTTAGCCCCTGTATTACGTGGTGAAGGAGCTCCAGGTTTACCGTGTCATAAATGTTTGATATGCTAAGGGCCTTTTCTACCTTATTAGACCCTTCTTCGGTTGGAGTGACCTGTTTGGTCTTCTCGTCAATAGTGAAGTCAACTTCAGGTGTCAGCCTCGTCACTATCTTGTTAATGTCGTAGTAGAGCTGCGTTGAGTCTTCAGATGGACCGGAAATAATTAACGGAGTTCGGGCTTCGTCGATGAGAATGCTGTCTACCTCATCTACGATTCCGAAGTTGTGGTCCCTTTGGACGTAATCATCGAGTGAGAACTTCATATTGTCTCTTAGATAATCAAACCCGAATTCGTTATTCGTACCGTATGTTGCGTGCGCCCGGTAAGCTTCTTTCCTTGAGCATTCAACGATCTTCGTCTTAAAAGCCGAAAGAACGTCGAGGTTTCTCTCAGGTGGTATGTCCATATCGGCGTACTCTTTAGGCCAGACGCTCAGGTTATTCTCGATAGCATGCTGAGCGCGCTCTTCGTCTTCCCACTCCAGTCGATACGATATCTCGTGGTTTACTATGCCGATGCCGAGACCCAAAATTTTGTAGATAGGCCCCATCCAGATGGCGTCTCTTCTGGCCAGGTAGTCGTTTACCGTTATAAGATGCGCGCCGAGGCCCGTGACGCCGTTTAAGTAAAGAGGAAGGGCTGCGACCAGCGTTTTACCCTCACCCGTTTTCATCTCGGCAATCTTGCCCTGGTGGAGCCCCACCCCGCCAATTAGCTGGACGTCGAAGTGCCGCATCCCCAGAGCTCTTCTGGACGCCTCCCTTACAAGTGCAAAGGCCTCAGGCAGAATTTCCTCAAGCTTATTCTCAAGCGCTTTTGCCAGATCCTCATCATCAAGAATATTCCCGCCGTTAAGTACGGATTTGATATTATCTGAGAATTCATCCGTTTTCTCTCTCAGTGCCGTATTTGGCAGTTTAAACAGATCATTTTCAAGCTCATTTATTGCTTCTACTACAGAAGAGATTTGTTTTATCTCCCTTTCATTCTGGGAACCTACGATCTTTTTCATTAAATAAGAAAGCATATGGCGAAGAACCTCCGGATATCTTACAAACCCTAAAAGTATATGTGTAAAAGCTCTCTATCACAAATCATATAAAATATATATATTCACTGTTTTTATCGTTTCCAGCCCATTCTTAAATTACTGCAAATAAGTCTTTGAGTGTAACCGAGAGACCTAGTTAAGCTCGACCGATACCACCGTAGAAGTGCCTGATTTATTGGATGTAATTCCTATGAGTGAGTTTACTTCCTGCATCGTCTTTTTATTATGCGTGATTATAATTACCTGGGAATTGCTGTCAATTTCCTTTATAAGCTCCGTGAAATAGGACGTATTTCTGTCATCTAGCGGAGCGTCGATCTCATCGAAAAGAAGGAACGGCGCGGGCTTGATCAGGCATGCGGATATGATAAGCGCAATTGCGGAAAGAGCCTTTTCTCCTCCTGAGAGCAGGTTTATAGACTGGAGCTTTTTACCCCTGGGTCTGACCATTACATCCACTCCCGATTCAAGAATATTGTCCGGTTCCGTGAGTATCAATTTCCCTTCACCCCCTCTGAAGAGGCGGCTGAATATCTCCCTGAACTTCTTGTCCATAAGCTCAAACGTTTCCCCGAAGCGTTTCTCAGATTCCTTGTCGATCTTACTGATAGCTCTCCCAAGTGAGGACAGGGCCTGCATTAAGTCATCGATCTGCTCGGTCAAGAATCCGTACCGCTCTTCGAGCTTGTTGTACTCCTCGGGGGCCAGGAGGTTTACCGGGCCGAACCGCTCTATTTTCCTCTGAAGTTTATTGAGCCTTGACTCTTCACCCGAGAGCTCTAGGCTCTCGGTCTGTACGCCGTCTTCATGGCTCCCCGACAGAAATTCCTCCATATCCTCTATAATATTGTTGTTTTTAAGGTTTTGTATGATGTTGTCTATCTCTATCCGTATACTGTTTAAATCAAGCTCGAATGAGTTGTTTTTTAGCCTGAGCTCAGAGAGCTCTGTATTAATGCTTTCTCTTTTTTCATCCGCAGAGGTTAACTCCTGCAGCAGTCCGGTCCTTCTCTCCTTCATGGAAAGAAGCTTTTCTTCGCTCTCCGATACTATCTCTTCAATAGTTTTTATCTCTTCCGCTGTTAAGCTGTCTTTCTCGATAAAACTCACTTTCTCCCGCTTCTTTTGTTCTATGCTCTCGAATTCGCGCTCAATTCGTCTATTTATATCATTTTTTCTATTCTCGATATCATTTATGTCCTCATAGAGGTTCTTTTCTTTTTCAGTGAGAGATGCGCGTGAGATACTCAGGTTTGAGATTTCCCTTTCCATGGCCCTTTCTCTCAGTTCCCCCGCCTCAATTTTCTCTTCTATTGCTTTATATTTCGCATCGAGCTCAGATTTCTCGGAATCAAGGCTGTAAATTTTGGATTTTGTCTGATCAAGTGATGTTAAAATCTCCCGGATTTCATGGAGCGCTTCCTCTAAGCCAAGGTTCACTGTCCCTATCCTCTTATCGAGCCTCTCCGTATTGTATCTGAGGTTATTGATATCTTTTTTGATCTCAGCTTCTTTAATTCCAAGCTCGATCAATTCAATATCATTGTGCTTTATTTTTGAGACCAGACTTTCAATCTCTTTATTCTCAGACTCAATTTCACTGCTCAGCTTGAGTATATCTTTCTCGGTTATTTCAATACTCTCCCCGAGCTGCTCCGTTTCTCTCTTTCTCTCAAAAACCCCGGGCTGAGACGCCCCGCCCGAAATGGCGCCGTTTGACTGCACGGAGTCTCCTTCGGAGGTAACGTAAGATAGACCGTCCCTGCTCTGAGCGTTCTGTCTCAGAGCTTCCTCGATCGTGGGTGCAAGCACCACCTTGCCCAGGAGGTTGTCCAGGACCCTGACGTCTATATCTTTTACCGAGACTATATCGGAAAGAGATTTCAGATGCCCGCCCGGCACCTCTGAGTCCTTATACCCTGGCTGCCCACTCACTGCGAGGAAAGTCCCTCTACCAATAGAATTATTTCTTAAAGTCTCCACCGCTTGAAGGGCTTTTGACTCTTCTTCCACAAGTATCCAGTTAAGCTTCTCTCCGAGCGCAGCCTGAGCCGCTTTTTCATAGCCCTCAGGTACTACAATAAAGTCCGCGACCGTGCCTAGAACACCCCTGCCTTTATGTTCCAGCATAAAATTCCTTATCCCCTCGGGCAGCCATTCATAATTCGTCTCAATCTGCTTAAGCGCATTTAATCTGGAAGAGTTCTCGTTAAGCTCTTCTTTAACAGATTCTAATTTCTCGGTTTTTATGCCGCGGGTTTCCTCTAAAGAGGCTTTAGACTGCTCCAGGCGGTTATTTATGTCCGATACCCTCTGTTTTGAGGATACATTATCGTTCAAAGCGCCTTCAAGAGCCGAGATTTCATTTGCCGTTTTCTTCTTTTCCTCATCGAGCTCCCGAGCTTCCCGCTCCATTACCTCTCTTCTGAGTTTAAGCTCTTCCACCTCTTTCTCAAAACCAAGTGCCTGCACCTTGAGCTTGCTCTCTTCATCAAGCGTGGCAAAGATAGTTCTCCTCGTCTCTTCGTGCTGACCCCTTATATCTGTGGAATCGGATTTTAAGGTCGAGAGCCCGGTCTCTTTGTGTTCAATATCGGACTTAAGAGTTTTCAGATCACGCTCTACTTCCTCAAGCGTGCTCTTTTTAAGGTTTAAGTTTGTGTCTAGTGCAGAGCCTTGCTCCTTGAGTAATTCCGACTCGTTCACCATCTTCTCAATAAACGCGTCTATGTTTAAGATCTCGGATTTTATTAGATACTGGGAGGACTTCTTTGACTGAAGCTCAGTCTTTGTTACATAGTTCTTTCTTTCAAGCTCCTCTATCTCATCCTCAAGGGTAGCTGACTCGGAGTTAACTTTTTTGTGTTGACTTAGAGCGTTAAGACTTTCCTTTTCCAAACCCGATATCGCTTCATCCGATACCGATTTGTGGCCGGTTACCGCTTCTTTTTTTTCTGTGAGCTTTTTGAGCTTGGCCCTTTGAAGTCTAAGCTCGAGCTCCTTTGCCTCAAGAGAAAGCTCCCGGAACTCTCTTGCCTGCTCTGCCTGAAGTGACAGTGTGTCCATCTGCCGCTTGACCTCTTGTGTCATGTCGTTTACGCGGCTCAGGTTCTCTTTGGTCGTTTTAATTCTGGTCTCGGTCTC
>QIHJ01000167.1 GCA_003229065.1 Candidatus Dadabacteria bacterium | reverse complement strand
ACCCACATAGCGGTTTTTAAGAGGCCCAATCTTATACGAGTTCCCAAGCTCCCCTATAATGAGCCTCTGTATCCTGGTCGCAGTATCGAGCGAAGTTGCGGCAAAGCTTATTACGATCACGCTTATGAGTGTCTGGTTGAACGCCTCGGGCAAGCCCAGGGCGTCTAAGAAAGTCGATGCCCCGATCACGAAATTACTGATACCCCCCTGTGCAGCAGCCTCCCATGAGTGGTAGTGCTGGAGCCACTCCGTCCTCTGTATCCCGGCTGCTACGGCGAGTGTGGCCATCATAGCAAGAAGCCCTTCGCCCAGCATCCCCCCGTACCCGATCATTCGGGAGTCCCTCATCCGTGCAAGCTGCTTAGACGTGGTACCGCTCGATACGAGTCCGTGAAACCCGCTTATGGCCCCGCATGCTACCGTTACAAATATAAAGGGGAATATCGGCACTCCGCCCTCTGCGTTCTCATTAAAAGCGGGCGCCTGCATTTCAGGGTGCGCAATTATAAGCCCCGCGAACAGAAGCCCGAGCCCTAAGAAGAGTTGGTGCCCGTTTATGTAGTCCCTTGGCTGAAGGAGCGTCCATACCGGAAGTACCGACGCAATAAAGGAATAAACTAGGAGAAGGATAATCCAGGTAACGATCTGCGAGCCCATAACAGCCGGAAGCTCCATAGGCACCTTTGTGCCGAGCCATATCATGAAGTAAAGCGTAATGAGGGCGAAAATAGAGGGCCAGAGAATCGGCACCCCTTTTTTATAGAACAGAAAACCAATAGCCACGGCTACGACAATTTGAAAGTTAACAGGTAGCACGCTCGAAGGGAAAGCGACAAAAAGCGCTGCGATTGCATAGGCAAAAACAGCCATCACAAAGAATATGAGGAAGTATACGATGAGTAAAAAGAGGGTCCTTGCCCGCCTGTTTATGAACTTATCGGCCAAATCTCCGATTGAGCGCCCTTTTTCCCGGGCAGATATAACCAGGGCGCTGAAATCATGCACCGCACCCATAAAAATAGTACCGATAACAATGCATAGTATCGCCGGGACCCACCCCCAGAAAATTGCGATTGCAGGCCCGATAATCGGGGCAGCTCCGGCAATTGAGGCGAAATGGTGGCCGAAAAGCACGTGCTTATTTGTGGGGACGTAGTCAATACCGTCCTCTTTTTCATGCGCCGGGGTGACCTCATCGTCTGAGAGACGAAAGATCTTTTCGGCAAGAAATTTGGAGTAGAATCTGTATCCCAGTATGTAGAGCAGAAGGACTATTACGGCCAGAAGGGCTGCGTTCAACGAGGACCTCCATCAGATCAAGAGACCCCATTTCTTCATCCGGTATCTAAGTACCTCACGTGTAATACCAAGCATATCAGCGGTCTTTGTCTGGTTCCAGTCGTTTAACTCAAGAGCTTTAGTTATAACCTTCTTTTCGATTTTGTAAAGCGAGGCGTCGTCAAGCGGGATATCTATGACCATCTTATCATCCGAGTTCTGAACGCTCAGACTGTCGTCATACTCAAGCTTAATGTACTTGGAGTTGAGCACCGAGTCCTCACTCAGTAGTATCGCTCTTTCCAGAGTGCTCCTGAGCTCCCTTACATTACCGGGCCAGTTGTACTGGTGGAAAGCCCTTTTTATATCCTCAGGTATATCTTTTATGTTTTTATTCAGATCAACGTTGAAATAAGCGATGAAATGCTCGGTCAGGAGCATTATATCGTCCATCCTGTTCCTGAGCGCAGGCATCTCGAATGTTATCACATTCAAACGGTGATAGAAGTCTTCTCTGAACTTCCCTGACTTTACGAGCGCCTTCAGGTCCTGGTTCGTGGCCGCTACAACACAGATATCGACCTTTATATCTCTGTTACCACTCAGCCTTCTGAAGGAGCGTTCCTCGACGGCTTTTACGAGCTTTGCCTGAAGCGATAAGCTCATATCCCCTATTTCATCCAAAAACACCGTACCGCCGTCAGCTTGCTCCAGTATTCCCTTCTTGAGCTTCTTCGCATCGGTAAACGCGCCCGCTTCGTGCCCGAACAGCTCGCTTTCTAAAAGCGTCTCGGGTATGGCTGCGCAGTTCATCTCAATAAAGGGCTTTTCGTTCCTCATTCCGTTAAAATGAAGGATCTTTGCGGCAAGCCCCTTTCCCGTCCCGCTCTCTCCCGAGATTAGAATAGTCTTTGGGTTGGTCTCTGTAAGCCTCTTGAATAGATACAGTATCTCCTGCACCGGTTCGCTTACACCAATCAGTGAGTCGAAGCCGTATTTTTCCTGAGCCCTGTGCGCCACTGCGCTCAGGCTATTCCTAAGCTCCGTTGTCCTTAGAGCGTTTCTGACCATAACTTTCAATTTATCGAGCGGGAAAGGCTTTTCTATAAAATCATACGCCCCGTCCCTTATTGCGGACACGGCTACCTCTACGCTCCCGTGCGCTGTCATCATTATGGTCGTCGGAGACTGCTCGAAGCTCGTGAATGTTTTAAGCACCTCAAGTCCGTTTCGATCGGGAAGCTTAAGGTCAAGGAGGACGAGATCGGGGTTCTCCTTTTTTGCAATCTCCAGCCCTTCTGTACCCTCAAAAGAGGTTATTACTGAGTAGCCCTCCTGGGTAAGCGCCTTATGGAGCTGCTTACAAAGTAGTCTCTCGTCTTCAATTATCAGTATGAGTGAGCTCATTTATCTTTAATCCTTTTTAAAAACTGTTATTTATGCCAAATTCCACTCTACATATAAAAAAATACCCTATGTTTCCGCGTCCCGCACAAATTAACCGCATATATCATCATTTAGATCGAGCGGTATCTCAACAACGAATTTCGACCCGACCCCCCGCTCGCTTGTAATATTGAAATTACCCTTGTGAGCCTCGATAATCCTGTTAGATATAGCAAGGCCAAGCCCTGTACCGGACTCCTTTGTAGAGTAGAACGGCTGGAGGATCTTATCTATCTCTTCGTCTGAAAAGCCGCACCCCGTATCGGAAACAGCAATCTCGACCGAGCCGTTTACGCTCTTTGTCACAACCGTTATTTTCCCGAAGCTATCGGTCGCCTCAATGCCGTTTATAAGGAGGTTAAGCACGACCTGCTCAATCTGCTCATAGTCAACGCAAAACTGTTTATTGCACGTGAGCTCTTTTTCAATGAGCACCCCTTTGGCCTTGGCCTTCATGTTGACGAGGCTAAGAGCCCTCTCGACTATATCATTGGGCGCGCACTCGATCAAGCTCAGGCTCTTGGGATGTCCGAGCTGGAAAAGCCCCTTAACTATGCGCTCGAGCCTGACTATTTCGTGAAGAATATCAGTGATTGTATGGTGGTGCTCTTCGATCTTGGTCTCATCACGCATAAGCTCCAAAGCAAGCGCTATTCCGGAGAGCGGGTTTCGGACCTCGTGCGCAACACCCGAGGCAAGCTCGCCTATCGTAGCAAGTTTTTCCCGCTTTATAAGCTCCTTATGCTTCTCTTTTATCTCCCTGGTAGCCTGCTCGATCTCAGACTCGAGAATCTCGTTAAACTTCTTAGTGGTCTCTAGAAGCTTGAGTATCTCCTCGTTTTTCTTCTGAAGCTCGCTGCTGCTGCGGTCGATATTGTCGATCATATTGTTAAACGCCTTCACCAGCGTGTTGATCTCACTTGAGGATTGAGCGCTCTTTACCCTCACCGAATAATCCCCTCCTGCCACCGACTCTGCGGCGTTAAAGAGGTTCATGATGGGTTTCGTAATAACCCTGGGTATAAATACTGTAAGCACTATCCCGAATAGGAGCGTTATTCCTACAACCGTAAAAATGAGGATATAGGAATATTTAAGCTGATCGTCTGAAATCTGAACAGCTTCCAGAATCATCTCGTTCGCAAAAAAGCCCGCTTCCTGCCCGCCCTCCCCCTTATCCGACAAGAGGTCCGATAGCGTAGCATAGCGACCCTTGATGTTCGATGCCGCATTACCCAGATTGTAGATACTATAAATCGAAAGCCCGCTTATAAGCAGCATGAGAAGGAACATCAAAGCATATCCGAGTGTTATCTGTTTACTTAGATTCAATTCCTATTCACCTTCACGCCCGTATATGTCAAATATACCAATTCTACCTGTTATTCTTCCCAACTCATATCGAAATTTTCTGTTTCTGATAAATTAATTTTATAGCCGTTTTAGGGCATTAGAGAGCCTGAGAATTAAGGTATCCGAAGTCCGGACCTATACAGAATCTACCGCATTTACATTCAGGCACTGTGTACTTTCACACAGTTCAATACTGCCCTCCGCCGTACTGGGGGATTAAATTCCCGAGCGGGGAAAGGAGGTGGTTTTCTATTTTCTTTTTTACTATATTATGTTTCATACATCGCGGTTTATATGCAGTCCGAAATTATTAGGGTAAAGTATTTACGGTAGGTGAAAATCTTACAGTATCGAGGTATTATATTGGCGGTTATGAAAAGATTTCTTCTCATACTACTTGTTGTCGTTCCGCTTGGAGCAGGCTGCTATCCCAAGGCTGATCAGATAGCAGAGCTCCAGGAAAGGCAAACCGCGCTTGAAGAAAAAATGGACAGTTTCATTGAAAGCATTGAAGCCAACCAGGCTATGCTGACGCGGGACGTCGAAAGAATCGAGAATAACCAGCTCCTGCTTGCCGGAGAGATAGAAAACATACAGAAAAAGAACATAACGCTCAGGCACAAGATAGACAAAGTCGCTGAGGATACGGATCCGGCAAGCGGACAAAACCCGGATACACAAGCGCCAAACCCGCCCAAAGACGATTACATTATGGCTGCTGAAAGCTACAATAAGGGCAAGTTTGAGGACGCTATCCTGGAATACCAGAAATTCATCGATACAAGCCCCAAGGACAACAGGCTCCCGGGCGCATACCTCGGACAGGGACTATCGCTTATGAACCTGGGAAGAAAAGAGGAAGCCAAATTCTTTTTCAAGACGCTTATCGATAAGTACCCGAATTCAAAGGCCGCCAAAACAGCAAGAGTAAAACTCAGAGCTATTCAATAACAGCGCCTGAATTACTAATAACAGATCAAACTCCTACAGTACTCCTAAACAAAATAGGGCTATTTTGCATACATTCCTTCACAAAACATATCAAAGAGTGTTATAAGCTTATTATATGGTGAGCTCCTACATAGGGCAATTCTGAAACAGGTGAGTTTCATGGCAGCTAATAACACGTCAGAACAGACTATCGCTGAAATAGAGTTAAGACAGTCCTTAATACTAAGCTCGGTCCCTATGGCTGTATACGCAACCAGGGCCTACGGGGATATGGGCGCAATTTATCTAAGTGAGAATATAAATAAAGTAACAGGCTTTGAAGCAACGAGATTCCTTGAAGATACGATGTTCTGGCACTCCAGGGTCCACCCGGAAGACAAAGACAGGATCATAGGCGAAGTAGAAGAGGTAGTCTCAAAAGGCAGCTTTGAGATAGAGTACCGCTGGAAATGCTCGGACGGTACATACCATTGGTTTCTGGACAGGGCAGTGCTGATAAACGGGGAGGACGGAAACCCTCTTGAAATTGTGGGCACATGGCTCGACATCACCGAGCGTAAAAAAGCCGAGCAGTCACTGAAAGAAAGCAATGAGCAGCTCACCAAAAAGAACGGTTATGAAGAGATTGTAACCTCAGTTCTAAAAAGTGTTCACGGCTCGCTTAAATTCCAAAATGTTCTGGACAATGCGGCCCGGGCGCTATCGAAGAACCTACAAAAAGCCTCTGCAATTGAAATTTACATCATGGAGAACAACCACGCGGTATTGAAAGCTCACACGGGGATTCCGGACAACTATCTGAGACAAGTCCGTGTGCTAGACGGCTCGGAGTGTCATACCTGGATAGTGCTTAATTTCGGCGAGCCGCTATACATAAAGGACTCCGATATCGATACACGAATGAGCCCCGCTACAAAGAAACTGGGCATAATGAGCTCTCTGTCCATGCCTGTAAATTCCAAGGGAAAGATCATAGGGTGCATCAATATATACTCGCGGGAAAAAGAGGCGTTCGATAAGGACGAAATAGACTTGCTTGAGATCATTACCCGCCAGATC
>QIHJ01000433.1 GCA_003229065.1 Candidatus Dadabacteria bacterium | reverse complement strand
CATCTATCCACACATCATTCTCGGATGCGCCGGATACAGGGCTTACAGAGCTGAGTGGAAAATCCAGGTCCCCTAATTCATCCAGAATACCCTGATACGAATCCTCCTCGTTCCCGCCGTCAGAAATTAGTATCGCGAGGTCTGTTTCTCCCCTCTTTCCCTTTCCCTTAAGCTCAGCTATAAGGTTTCTGAAATTAGTATGCTTCCCCAGAGGCTTGTCTTCATAAACAGAGTCTTTTGACGAGGGCTCTAAAGTCTCGTCGAAGCTTAAATACTCGACAATATAGTTATCCTCAATCTCGGCAAAAAAGTCACTGTTCCTATCTATAAAATTCGTGACCTTGCCTATTCTCGTGTTTGTGCTCTCGTCTCCCGAAAGACTCATGCTGAACGAGCTGTCCACAATAACACTCAGGTTTTTCTTCTCCTCCTTGTAGCTCTCTATCCGGAGTGCCGGGTTAAGTAGTAAGAATGCAATCAGGAGGAACGAGAGAATATGGAGGGATATAAGCGCAAATTTCTTTTTACCGTCCGTCAGGGACCTGGTGCTCCTGTAAGATCCATAGACGACCACTAAAGCCAAAAGGATAAGTAATATAATCTCGAATACACCTGGCGGGTTCAAAAATACCAGGTCATTAGTCGCTGTTTCCATAAGAATAAATTTACCACATAAGGTTCAAATAAGGTCCAAGTTTTGTCTTTGAATTAGAATAAAGACTTTGTCTTTGATTTAGAATATGAGGAGCTCACCAGCCTTCATAATCTCCTTGCCGTCAACCTCTACCGTAGGCTTCATGATGACCCCGTCTAAATGACTCGCCACCCTAATTACTCCGCCCATACTCTTATTGTCGCCGAATGCAATGTGGACTGTGCCTATGACTTTTTCGTCCTCGAGCACGTTTCCGGTTAATAAGGCCTTGTCGTGAGTTCCGATACCAAGCTCCGCAAGATTATACGCGGCTTTTCCGAATGGTCTCATTATGGAATCCAGCATGTCCGCCGCCTCACCGCCTGAAATGTCGACAGCGTAACCGTCTTCAACTTTTATCCGTATTACCTCTCCTTCCAGTATTCCCACCCCGGCCATGGAGCCGTCCATAACTACAATACCGCTCGATTTTCCCTCAAGCGGGGCAGCGTACGCCTCTCCAGCGGGAAGGTTGCTGAAGTCCCCGGGATTGTGGTTAAGACCCGTGTCCGGGTGTCCGTCTCTGCTCTCCAGTACCAGGTTTATATCCGTGCCTTTTTCAGAGGTAACCCTTACGTTCGTACCGGCGCTTAAAATCGCCGCAAGCTTATTGCTCTTCTCGGCGATCTGATTAAAGTCCGCGTTCAGGGTCCTTATCATCATGTCTTCCGTGATCCCGGGGAGCGTTGCGATCCTTACGCCCGCTTTACTCGCCTCTCTTCTAGAGTCCGTATGGCTAAGGGATCTCGAAGTCGGGATCAGCACCACGTCTACTGATTTCATAAGCCCCGCTATCGCTTCAGGTGGCTCCTCACCATTTGATTCCCTCGGGATTATCTCTGTTATCATTGCTTCTGCACCTGCTTCTTTTGAGGCTTCCCAAAGTGCGTACCCGATCGGCCTTGCAGGCTCGTCCGTTATCACCAGCACCTTTTCGCCCGCTTTAACTGCCATACAGTCATTCACTGCAATCCTTGCCGCGCTCATAAGTTTTTCGTTAAAAGATTCAGCCATGTCTTAAGTCTCCGGTAAATTCTCTTTTCTCTACTTCGAGAGATAGTATACTATGCATCATACAACCCGGGGTTGTAAATTTTATAGCCCTGTATGCTACTGACGCTGTGTATTATAATCTGCGGTATGAAGGAGACCCTGGATGCCTAAAATCGGAATAGTCGCACCCTACTGGAGCGATATTACAATGGACGAGCTTGTAGAGTACGCACAGCTCGCGGAAGGGCTCGGCTACGACTCGATTTGGGTCCCCGAGATGTGGGGCAGGGATGCGTTTTCTTTAATTGGCCATCTGGCGGCGAACACCAATAAGATAAAACTAGGCACAGGGATAATCTCCGTATTCAGCAGGACTCCCGCCATGATCGCCCAGACAGCGGCCACGTTGGATGAGATTTCAGGCGGCCGAATTATGCTCGGTCTCGGCACCAGCGGCCCTATAGTGATCGAGAACTGGCACGGTATTAAGTATGAGAAACCTCTTCAGAGGACAAGGGAATATGTCGAGATCATAAAAATGGCTCTCAACTTTGAGAGGGTTAATTACGAGGGCGAGATATTTAAGCTCAAGAATTTCAAGCTCCAGTTTAAACCCGTAAGGAGCGATCTTCCTATTCTGGTAGCGGCAATAGGGCCTAAAAACACTTGCATGACCGGTGAGGTGGCAGACGGCTGGATACCGTTTTTAATTCCTATAGAGGGGTTAAAGGACGCCGGGCAACACCTTATTGAAGGCGCCCGTTCAGCGGGAAGGGACAGTGGTGAAATAAAAATATGCCCGTATATAGCATCCGCGGTTTCAAGCGATGAGGAGTCCTCAAAGAAAGCCCTGAAAGAGCATATTGCCCACTACATTGGAGGGATGGGTACTTATTACTACAATACGGTCAGCCGGCACGGATTTGGGGATGAAGCCGCCTGTATACTACAAGCATTCAAAAACAAAGATAGGATAAAAGCGCTTGAGAGCGTGAGCGACAGTATGCTCGACTCGCTTTCTATCTGGGGATCTGCGGAAAAGGGTCATGCATTATTAAACAGCTATATTGAGGAGGGGGTCGATACGCCGGTGCTGCTGTTCCCGCCAAAGGCGACGCGCCGGGCGGTGAGGGATACAATAGAGTCCCTTTCTCCCGGCGGTTAAGTATATCTCGACGGATAAGCTCAATTTGTTATGAACTCTTTAAGCACAGCGCCTCCGCCGTTTTGTCTGAGCTTTTTGAGCGCGCGTCTTTCAATCTGCCTGATGCGCTCCCTGGTCAAGCTGTAGCGGCTGCCTATTTGATCGAGAGTATAGGAATCGTCGTACCCTATACCGAAGCGCATTCTCAGGATATCCTCCTCCCTGTCGCTCAGGTTTGACAGGGCTTCCTTGATTTTATTCTGCATAGATACGTTTGAGAGAATCGAGTCGGTCGGAAGCCCCTCGTCGGGTATGTAATCCACAAAACTATTCTTTCCTTCCCGGCTGTTGGCGCTTACGGCGTCCAGATAAATAATGCTTGTTGAAGTCGCTTTCATGACTTTATTTACCTTTTTGAGGCTAAGGCCGGTCTTTTTAGCCACGTCTTCCATTTCGGGTTTTTCGCCTTTTTCATTAGTCAGCATATTTATGGTCTTGTTAATCTTGTTGGATTGCTCCAGCACACGTACCGGCACTCTTATAACTCTTGTCTGATCAAAGAGCGACCTGGAGATGCTCTGAATAATCCACCAGGAGGCGTATGTCGAGAATCTGTAGCCTTTTGAGGGCTCGAATTTTTCAACAGCCTTTATCAGCCCCAGGTTCCCTTCCTGGACAAGGTCGGCAAGCGGCAAGCCGCGGCCTATATAGTTCTTTGCTATACTCACGACCAGTCTCAGGTTGGATTTGGTGAATCTTTCCTTATATTTTATCTCCTGATTCCTGTAAGCTTTAATAAGAGCGTTGGCCCTGTTCAGGTTCTTCTTTAGCAGGCCTCTTGCACATAGTTTCTCCGAGTTCTTAGGGGTTTCATGTCTCTCATTTTTTACCCTGCATGTGCATACGCCGTTTGAGCGGGTTTTACGGTCGAGTTTCTTCGCTAACTGATCGATTGTCCCTTCAAGCTCGAGTGCTCTTGCAGAGTATGTTTTTATCTTAGTCGCTATCTGGAATTCCTCTTTTGCAGTCAGAAGCGATTCCTCACCCACATCTTTAAAGTATGTCTGCAGCAGTCTGTAATCATCATCGGCAATTAGTTTACTCTTGGGTTTCCGGGCTCCCGCTCCGTTCCCCGAGTTGAACTGATCCGATACGATCGAGCTCTTCTGCCCCTTTTGCTCCGGGTAATCTGTGTATTTCAAATAATTGTCCCCCCGGAAACTATTTTGGCTATCCATGTCATTACGCTCCATTTTCCATCCTCCTTCCTTCGTTTAATCGTTGTTATTAACTCTCCTGCAATATTAATAAGCAATGTTCATGCCACTTGAACTACGAGGTGTAACTGCCACTTATCATTAAATATATTATCTGCGCTACTATGGCGGGTGATGATTCGGGGTAAAATTGCAGATGACAAAATTTGTCATAATGATGACAATCGGTACATAATTTTGTCTTGCTTCGGGTACGGCTATTTTCCTCTCAAGCGGCATAATGACCTCAATTTTCAGCCCAAGCAGGAAGAGGCAAGACATGGAAGAGACAAGCTGAAGTTATTGACAACACTCTAGTTTGGAGTGAATATTAGCTCAATGAAACTGCGGTATTAAATTTAAACGACAGGCTATTACAAGAAATTATCCCAAGAAACAATACGAGGTTTAACATATGAAAATCCTAGTCACGGGCGGCGCGGGGTTTATCGGGTCCTGGGTAGCAGATGCCTACATTGCGGAAGGTCACGAGGTTCTTGTGCTCGATAACTTATCATCTGGAATAAGGGGGAACGTCCCTCAAAATGCAGAATTTATACAGGGTGATATTACCGATCGTCAAGTAGTGGATAATGTAATCTCCGAGTTTAAACCCGATATAGTGAACCACCATGCGGCCCAAATAGATGTAAGAAAATCACTTGAGGATCCAATGTTCGATGCAGGCGTTAACATTATCGGATCCCTGAACCTCCTTGAATCATGTGTTTCGCGGGATGTCGGGAAGTTTATATTCGCGTCAACCGGAGGAGCTATTTACGGGGAGCCCGAAAACATCCCGGCTGATGAGACTACGCCTCCAATGCCCATTTCCCCTTATGGAACCTCAAAGTACTCCGTAGAGAAATATCTTGAATACTATAAGTGTATTCACTCGCTTGACTGCGTTGCGCTCCGCTACGCAAACGTCTACGGGCCGAGACAAAACCCGCACGGAGAAGCGGGCGTTATCGCAATATTTTGTAGCCGCATACTTTCATCCCAGGACTGTACGGTATTCGGTGACGGTAAGCAGACCAGGGATTACGTATACTCGGGCGATGTAGCGCGCGCGAACGTGCTTGCTCTCGGCGCTTCCGAGGGGAGCTATAACATAGGTACGGCGATTGAAACCTCTGTAAACGGTTTGATCAGCGAGCTTAAGGCAGCCTCTGGTGAAGATTTCAATGTGAAGTACATGGACCAGCGCCCCGGAGAGGTGCAGAGTATAAGTCTCGACGTTAAGCTCGCCGGAAAAGTGCTGGGTTGGATGCCCGAGACAGCTCTTAGTGAGGGTATTAAAAATACCTGGTTATGGTTCAAGGAATCTAACGAAGCATAAGACTTCATTATGCTCAGATATATTTTACTTAAATAACCCGGCAGCAGTGATTTAAAGCGTGCGGGATAATGTTATGCATCACATTCATTTCAATATCCTGGATTGCGAATCCCCGATCTTAAGGTATCTTTAATTGGCCCGGAGGTATATATGACCAAGAATAAAGAAGAATTGGATTATGATGTAAGAATTGTAGACAGAAATATTAGGGAAGGCGCAGTTTCCAAAAAAGATTACGATAAATATGTAAAAGGCCTGCCCGATGTGGAAGAAAAGGGAGAGCCGCTTGTTTTCGAGGACGAGATAGAGGAAGAAGCTTCACTCGACCAAGAACCAGAAGCTGCTCAGGAAGAATCGGAGACTGAAGAGGAAGAGACACAATGAAGTGGGACTATAAGGTATTATCCGTAGACAAGCTCTTTCACGAAAATGGCGACCACGATATTGCCGTATCCAAAGTGGCAGCCTCTGCAAGGCGCTCCAAATTGGGTGATGGCATAGAGACAACCTTGAAGAAGCTGGGTGAAGAGTCCTGGGAGCTCGTTACAATTGCGGGCGATTTCGGTATTTTTAAAAAGCCGGCTGGTTAAGAAGTATATTCAAAGACTATCTTAGCCCGTGCCTCTGTTTTCTGATTTTATTCCACCCGATCGCGCTATGCGCTCCGGTCTGTCCCCATGTTCGCTCGCTGCCTGTTTTATTTTATA
>QIHJ01000075.1 GCA_003229065.1 Candidatus Dadabacteria bacterium | reverse complement strand
AGGACTATAACAACAACGGCGGAGGAGTCGTGATGATGGTTACTCTTGGCACCGGTATAGGGACAGCGCTCTTTGTAGACGGGCGCCTGGTCCATAATACCGAGCTCGGACATATTGAAATTGACGGCGGTGACTATGAGAAGAAGGCTGCCGCAAGCCGGAGGGAAAGGGAGGATCTAACCTGGAAAAAATGGGGAAAGAGGGTGGATAAGTACTTGAGCACACTGGAGAGATATTTATCTCCCGACCTCTTTATTATAGGGGGAGGCGTGAGCAAGAGGTCTGAAAAATTCTTTGAATATATAGACGTTAAAGCAGAGGTAGTCCCGGCACAAATGCAGAATAATGCCGGAATTGTAGGCGCGGCGCTTGCGGTCGAGCTTTAAAGCATATTATTTGTTGAAAAAATATAATCAATATGTGATAATGGCACTAAGGGGTCGGGAGGAGGCAGTTTATCTATTTCGAAGATTAATCTCTTAAAGTCTAAAGTGCTTACACTTATTGAAAATAGAGGTGCCCGGCGGAGACAAAGTTATAAGAAATTTTGACTAACAAATAGTATATACCTTACAAATCCGGGTCCGGCACTGAAGACATGTTCACCTCTAGGAAAGAGATGTTAAGCAATGAAGATAAAATAATTTTTTTCGGGTTCTTAATACCAAATTAATATTACAAAATAAAACTATAGCAAGAGTAACAACTCGCAACTATTGTCAGGAGGACGGTAATGGAAGCAAAACCAAAAACTAAAAGTGGCAAGCTTGAGCAGCTCATAATAAACACGATTAGAACACTTTCAATAGACGCCGTCCAAAAGGCCAATTCCGGACACCCCGGGACTCCTATGTCTATGGCACCGGTCGCCTATACGATTTTCGATAAGTTCATGATGTTTAACCCGAAGAACCCCGACTGGCCCAACCGGGACCGTTTTGTTCTTTCGGCGGGTCATGCCTCCATGCTTCTCTACAGTATATTGCACATTACGGGTTACGACTTATCTCTAAAAGACATTAAAACTTTCAGGCAACTTCACAGTAAATGCGCAGGGCACCCGGAGTACGGCGCGGCGCCCGGAATCGAGACCACCACAGGACCGCTGGGTCAAGGCTACGCTACCTCCGTAGGAATGGCGGTTGCTGAAAAGTGGTTGTCGACATATTTCAACCGTCCCGGGCACGAGATTATAAATTACAACGTTTACGCAATAGGCGGGGACGGCTGTATGATGGAGGGGATTTCAAGCGAAGCCGCATCGCTCGCAGGCCATTTGGGGCTGAACAACCTTGTGTGGATATACGATAACAACCATATAACAATTGAGGGCCATACGGCGCTTGCATTCAGCGAGGACGTGGCTGCCCGCTTTATGGGCTACAACTGGCATGTACAGCGCGTAGGTGACGCCAATGACCTGGAGCTTCTGGAAGAGGCTCTGGGGAGGGCCAACCATGAGGCCGAGCAGCCTTCACTTATTATTGTAGACAGCCATATAGGCTATGGGAGCCCGAACAAGCAGGACACTTCTGCCGCCCATGGAGAGCCGCTTGGAGAGGAGGAAATCAGAAAGACAAAGATCAACTATGGGTGGGACCCTAATAAAACATTCTATGTTCCGGGAGAAGTTAAGGAGTATAGAAAAGCAATACTAAGACGGGGTAAGAACGCCGAGCAGGAATGGAATGAGAAGTTTGCCAAGTATGCGTTTGAATACCCGGATTTGGCAAAGCAGTTTGGAATGATCGAGAACAGGGAGATGCCTGAGGACTGGGAGAGCTGCCTGCCCGAATTCCCTACGGATCCCAACGGCCTGGCATCCCGGAGCTCGAACGGGAAAATATTAAACGCTATAGGAAAAGACGTGCCGTGGCTCCTCGGGGGAGCGGGTGACGTAGGACCGTCTACAAAGACGTACTTGGATGACGCGAGCAGCTTTGAGAAAAACGTATACAGCGGCAGGAATTTTCATTTCGGCATAAGAGAGAATGCAATGGCAGCCGTAACGAACGGAATGGTGCTAAGTAAGTTAAGAGCCTATGCCGCCTGTTATTTTGTGTTCTCCGACTACATGAAGCCGCCTTTGAGGCTCTCATGCCTGATGCGTATTCCTGTGATTTATATATTTACTCACGACAGCATCGGTCTTGGAGAAGACGGACCCACTCACCAGCCCATTGAGCATCTTGCGGCGCTTAGAGCAATCCCCAACATGGACGTCATAAGACCCGCTGACGCAAATGAGCTGAGCGCTCTCTGGAAATACGTGATGGAAGTTAAAGACAGACCCGTAGCTCTTATTCTCACAAGGCAGAATATCCCGACAATCGACAGGAAAAAGTACGCACCCGCAGAAGGAGCTTTAAGAGGAGCGTACGTATTAGCGGATTCCAAGGGCAAGCCCGACGTTATCCTTATAGGCACGGGCTCTGAGGTTCATCTATGTCTCGATGCTTACGAGAAGTTAAAAAAACAGGGGATTAAAGCAAGGGTAGTGAGCATGCCTTGCTGGTCTCTTTATGAGCTCCAGGGTGCGGAGTATTGGGAGAAGGTTTTGCCCACTTCCGTAAAAGCAAGGGTGTCCGTAGAGGCAGGGTCCACGTTCGGTTGGCGGAGGTACGTAGGGCTCCATGACAACGGAGGAGTAATAGGAGTAAGCACATTCGGAGAGTCGGCGCCAATCGCGGATCTGTGGCCTGAATTCGGGTTTACGGTAGAGCATATTGTGGCTAAGACAAAGGAAGTGCTAAGGCGTAACGGCAAGAAAATTTCAGGGAAAAAGAAATAACAATAATAGAGCCTCAAAATAGAGCATTCGTTAAGGGTAAACAAGTCTAAATCGAAAGAATAAGGAGAAGAAAATGTCACGAATAAAGGATCTAACCAAGCTTGGACAATCGATTTGGTATGACTACATAAGGCGCTCTTTCCTTACTTCAGGTGAGTTAAAAGCGCTTATAAAAGAGGGTCTCAGAGGCGAAACGTCCAATCCTTCTATTCTGGAAAAAGCCATAGCGGGAAGCTCCGACTATGATGAAGACTTAAAAGCCCTGGTAGAGGAGAACAAGTCGGTTAACGAGATATACGAGGCATTGGCGTTAAAAGATATAGCATTAGCGGCGGATGAATTCAGACCGCTTTACGATAAGACTGAGGGTGCAGACGGCTTTATAAGTCTGGAAGTAAGCCCAACCTTAGCGAATGAGACAAAGAAAACCATACGGGAAGCCAAGAGATACTTCGTTGCGCTCGGAAGGCCCAATGTTATGATCAAAGTGCCTGCTACCCCTGCCGGGATACCCGCGATTACAGAGCTTATAGGCTCCGGCATTAATATAAACGTCACATTGATGTTCAGCCTGGATCAATACAAAGCTGTAGTCGAAGCTTATATTAAGGGACTCGAAAGGCTTCATGCGGAAGGCCCCTCTGTATTTAAAGGACACACGGTCGACAGGGTCGCCTCGGTAGCTTCATTCTTCGTAAGCAGGGTGGATTCGGCGGTGGACACGGAGCTTGAGAAGATCGGGAACAAAAAGCTTCAGGGTAAAATCGCAATTGCAAACTCAAAAGTAACCTATGAAGAGTACAGAAACACCTTTAAAGGGCCCAGGTGGAAGAAACTGGCCGATGCGGGTGCCAAGCCCCAAAGGGTGCTCTGGGCGAGCACCAGCACCAAGAACCCGGAATACCCGGATACCCTGTATGTTGACGAGCTGATAGGACCAAACACGGTTAATACGGTACCGCCTAACACTTACAAGAACTTCAGAGACCATGGGAAACCTGCTATGACTCTTACCAAGGGCCTTAAAAAGGCGAAAGAAGAGCTGGCGGCGCTTGAGAAAGCCGGTATAAGCCTTAATGCTATAACAGATGATCTCCTTAAGGACGGCGTAAGGAAATTCGCCCAGTCATTTGAAACGCTGATGGCGAGTATCGAAGAGAAGAAGGATAGTATTTTACAGGAAAAAGTGCCCTATTCCGCAAGCCTCGGCAAATATCAGGGGGCGGTGGACAAAGCGCTTGAAAACATACGCAAAAAAAAAATAGTGCAGAAAATTTGGAACTTCGATTACCTGGTCTGGGGAAAAGACCCGACTGAAATAAGCAACCGTCTGGGGTGGCTCCACATACCCGAAGTCATGGATGACGCTCTGAGGGGAATTAACTCTGTCGTTGACGATGTGAGAGCGGAGGGTTATACCGATGCGCTGCTTATGGGGATGGGGGGATCGAGCCTCGCGGTTTCGGTAATACGCGAGACTTACGGTGTGAAAGACGGGTATCTGGACGTGGCGGTACTGGACAGTACAGACCCGGGCACCGTGCTCGAGTTTGAGAGGCGCCTTGACCCCGAAAAGACTCTCTATATGGTCTCCACTAAATCGGGCGGCACGGCGGAGACTCTCTCTTATATGAAATATTTCTACAACGTGGCTCTCCAAAAAGTCGGCAAGAAAGAGGTCGGGCGTCATTTCGTTGCCATTACGGACCCCGGGAGCGGGCTTGAGAAATTGGCTAAGGAGCTAAAGTTCAGAAAAACGTTCCTGAACGACCCCAACATCGGCGGACGCTATTCGGCGCTCTCGATGGTGGGAATACCTCCGGCAGCTTTTCAGGGAGTCGATCTGAATACGCTCCTTGAGCGGGCGATCACTATGCTCCATAATAACGAGAGCTGTAATTGTGCGGTCGAGGGAGACCATTCGGGAGCCTGGCTCGGAGCGATAATGGGCGAGCTTGCAAAAGCGGGTCATGATAAGGTGACGCTTATAGCTTCACCGCCGATCGAGGGGTTCGGAGCCTGGGCCGAGCAGCTTATAGCCGAGAGTACGGGGAAGAGCGGTAAGGGCATATTACCTGTTGACAGAGAACCTATAACGGAGCCCAAGTACTATGCAAAAGACAGGCTCTTCGTGTATCTCCGCCTTGCCAATGACAATACGTTCGACAAGCATGTAAACCGGCTCGAAAAAGCCGGGCATCCCGTAGTTAGGATTCATCTACGCGACATATACGACCTGGGCGGAGAGTTCTTCCGCTGGGAGATGGCAATAGCGATTGCGGGAATGATTATCGGTATCCATCCGTTTAATCAGCCAAATGTAGAGGCCGCTAAAGTTCTCGCGCGCAATATGATCGCCGAGTACCAGAAAAAAGGGAAACTCCCCGTACTCAAACCCACTTTAACGGATAACGGCATAACTGTGTATTCGGGTTTTGAGGCCAAGAACCTCAAGGGAGCCCTAAAGAAATTTATGTCTCTAGCGAGCCCCGGGAAGAACGGATCAAAGGGCAGGAGCTACGTAACGCTTCAGGCCTATGTAAAACCGGAGGACGAAACGTATGAGGCTATGCAGAGGTTCCGTAAAAAAGTGCAAATGAAATACAAGCTCGCAACTACTTCAGGGTTCGGGCCCAGGTTCCTTCACTCTACCGGGCAGCTTCATAAGGGTGACGCGGGGCACGGGCTTTTTATACAGCTTACTTCTGAAATGCCCGAGGACGCTCCCATACCGGACGAGCCCGGAAAGAAGGCTTCTTCGATCAGCTTCGGCGTGTTGAAAAACGCTCAGGCGCTCGGTGACCGGAAGGCGCTACTCGAGAATAAACGAAATGTCATAACATTTCATCTTGGAGAAAACGTTGTCGCAGATATTGATAAACTCACAGACAACTTGTAAACGAAAAAAAATTGATAAAGGCATTCATATTCGATCTTGACGGAACGCTGGTGCAGACGGAAGTCTTAAAAGCCAAGTCTTATGCCAAGGCTGCAGTGGAACTGAAACCGGAACTGACCGAGGCAGAGGTAGTGGAGGGATTTAAAGATTTTGCCGGTCTGACAAGAAAGGAGGTTGCCGAGGGGCTTCTACAGCGGTTCGATCTGAAAGATGCCGCCGTAAAAAGAATGAAGGAGCTCAATGTCACGCAACCCTGGCAAGCGTTTGTAGATATAAGGATGGATAACTACTTCTCGATGATATCAGACCCCGTAGTCTTGAAGGAGCATCTGTGCCCGTATAACATGGCGCTCCTTAAATGGGCAAAGGATGAGGGCTACACGGTTGGTCTCGGCACAATGTCTCATAGACGTGAGGCTTTCAGAGTGCTTGAAATCCTCGATATCAAGGACGAGTTTGATTTTATAGCTACGATACAGGACGTGGAGCATGGCAAACCCGACCCGGAGATATATAACCTGATTTC
>QIHJ01000254.1 GCA_003229065.1 Candidatus Dadabacteria bacterium | reverse complement strand
TTGTTTCAGAATCCTCCCCCAGTGGCTCAGGTGCTTCTGTTAGGCGGTTTAGAGATTCAGACGCCTCGTCCGTTGTTTCAGATACTGAGTCAAGAGTCTCTGTAGGTGTATCCACTAAAGGCTCGGAGATTTCTCCCACAGGCTCAGAAACCTGGTCGAGCTGCTCTTCTGCCGGGTCAAGAGGGTCAGGTTCATACTGCACTGATGTTCCTTCATCATACTCCTGTAACATCCTAGCCTCAGCGTCAAATGAAAAACATGCCGCCAGAAAGAAAATAGCTAAGCATACGATCGACATACTTGCTCTAGCTTTCATATATTTCCTCCAACACATCATTTAACTCTAATAATACTTCCCATCCGCTCATAAATCATCAGATTTTTCAAAGGCGTTAAGTTCTAATACCCTCTATTTGCATTAATTATCCCATTTTATATACTTCTTGAGTATAAAACTGGCCGGCCTGATTTTTACCTATATTTTTATACATCAGTTTTATTTCAGCTATGTAAGTTTAATCGGCAAGATTTATTTATGGAAATAGAGCGATTTTAAGAGCGGCAGTTTATTGTTTTTAACTTTTCTATGATAGGGATGGAACTATTATAAGAGGATTTTTAATATGAAAAGACTCACCGGAGAGAAAGTCTTTAAAATTGAGGCTCCCTATGATGGGATTAGCATTAAAGATTATAATATAGAGAAACGCCGTCTTCAGCTAGAGCTACTTACCATACAGCAAAAGGTAGCAAAGCTGTCTCAAAGGATGTGCATATGCTTTGACGGTAGAGACGCGGCAGGCAAAGGCTCCACGATTCTACGTTTTACTCAGAACCTCATACCCAAGTACTACAGGACTTACGAACTAGGAGTTCCGACGGCCCGGGAATCCAAATACTGGTTCCGCCGCTATGAAAAGCACCTCCCCGAACCCGGTCAAATCATATTTTTTGACCGTTCCTGGTACAACCGCGCTATGATAGAGCCCACAATGGGATATTGCACACAGACGCAGTACGAGTACTTCATAAATAAGGTGTTAGAGTGGGAGCACAATCTGATTGATAAAGGCTTAAAGCTCGTAAAATTTTACCTCTCTGTAGACCCTGAGCACCAGCTCTACCGTTTTCAAGAGAGGCTCTCAGACCCGCTCAAGTTTTGGAAGTTCTCTGAGAACGACTTCCACGCAAGAAAGAAATGGGAGACCTACACCAAGTACAAAGAGCAGATGTTCACGCATACAGCGTCTAAAAAATCCCCATGGATACTGATTGATTCAAATTCAAGAAAAGAATCGAGGCTTACTTGTATGCTGTATGTTGTAAGACTTCACGGTAATAAAAAGTTCGTGCCGTTGACCGGCGAGGATGTTTCTGAAAAGTATAGTATCGAGTTAAACGGAGTTGCCTTTAACGGTCTTAACAAGCTCCAGCTCTCTGTACTCAGTGAATTGGCTGAAGAAAAGGAAGGACAGGATTTAAGAAAATCTAAAAAAGAAGTGCTTACAAGGATAAAGAATGACTGAAGAATATAATTTGGGTAACACACTTAACCTGCCGATTATAAAGTCCGCTGGCGGGCTGGTTTATAACGACAACTACCATATACTGCTGATATTTAAACGCGGCCGCTGGGATTTGCCCAAGGGCAGGTTCAACGGCGAGGACAACCCCGCGGATACCGCACTCAGGGAGATTTCAGAGGAGACCGGTCTCGATAAAGACAAGTTAAGTATTAACGGCAAGCTTGTGTCCACGTGGCACACAACCAGGCACCAGAAAACTAAGTATCTAAAGAAAACCCACTGGTACCTGGTACATTACCATGGTGAGGACTCAGACGTCTCTCCACAGTTTGAAGAGGGGATAATAGAGTGCCGCTGGATTCATCTTCCCGATTTGGACACATACCGTGAACCCATGCTTCCCAGAATTGAGTACGTAATTGATTTCTGGCTCCAGAACCTGGCCTATGCTCCCAGGTTTTAATTGTCCGGTACACTGACTTCATTTTCATATATAAAATATAGTATATTAGGTGAGTTGCCAAATATATCTCATGAACGACATTAGCTATGAAACTGCCTTTACGAAGCTCTTAGACGAAACCAGGCACACTACGCACGGACTATGGAATAAAGAAGATTTCAAAGAATGGGGCAAACGTGCGCTTAAGCTAATAGAAGAGCTCTTCGGCGTTAGCAGCACATATTATACAACTTTTCTTCGTGTGCATCATGAAGCCCTTCTCCTGAACACAGACGCCCAGCGGTTCGGTACCCACGTCTCCCTTTGCGTAAGCATTTTAAAATCCGCCTATCGGGAATCTGGTAATAATTCCGGCGATTAGCGGTAGTTGCTGGAATTGTTTAGATAAACCGGATATTACTCTTAATATCTTACGATGAGATTATTTTGAGTGTATATCCGATTAATCTAAACCGAGACACGTTCTGTGTACTTTTATTCGTTTTATTATTCTTAAGCGCATCCGGCGCTATTTGTCAGGATAAGTTTACTCAATCTGAGCAAGCTGAGTCACTCGACCCCGTTGTAGTAACCGGTACCTCTTTACCCCGTACACTCAGCCAAAGCACAGCCAGTGTGACAGTAATCACACGGGAGGAAATCGAAGCCCGCCAGGCAGATAGCGTCTCCGAGCTTCTCCGGCAGGTCCCGGGGGTCTATACCGACCAGCCAGGCTCACGCGGTGGAGTGAGCTCCGTCTACATCCGTGGGGGCGACCCCAACTTTACTCTCGTGCTTATTGACGGAGTCAAGGTAAACGACCCCACCAACAGCCGAGGGGGCTCTTTTGACTTCTCGACCTTGAGCACCGACAACATAGAAAGGATCGAGATTGTGCGCGATCCCATGTCTTCATTTTACGGCTCCGACGCGTTAAGCGGCGTCATCAACATAATTACCAAAAAAGGGAAGGGGGAATCCACCTTCACGCCCCAAGTCTCGGCCGGCCGCTTCGGCCAGTTCAGAGTGTTCTCCGGCTTGTCCGGGTCGCAGGGTCTATTTAATTACTCGCTTTCAGGCTCTTATCTTGACGATGGCGAGCCTATTAAAGGCAGCAAATTCAAGAGTCCGAGTTTTACATCGAGCCAGGGACTCCGCCTTTCGGATGATATGGAAATAACATCTACTTTCCGCTACGCCCACGTTGACAGCACCAGTTTCCCGGATGACAGCGGCGGGCCGGATTTCGCTGTAATCCGAAGCACAGACAGGCGGAATGTCGATCAGTTTTTAGTCGGAGTTAATTTCTCGCACGTACCATTTGAATGGTGGGACTATGAGCTTAAACTCGGGTTCTATAATAATAAGGAAAAATTCACGTCTCCCGGAGTCGCACCCGGCGAGCGCGACCCTTTCGGCATCCCGCCCAACAGTTCCGACAACAATTTTAAGCGCTACGACATTAATTTTATCAACAATTTCTCTCTCGCGGACGGAGTAGACTTTGCGGTCGGATTCGAAACAGAGTTCGAGGACGGCACGAGCAGGGGAATGCTCTCAGGCGACTTTCCCCTATCAACTGACTTTAGTCTCAATAGATACATATTGTCTCCGTATATTGAGCTCAATCTGAATCCGATTGAGAACCTCCATATAGTCCTTGGCTCCAGGCTCGATTTCCCGGAGGATTTCGATTCAGACTACAGCCCGAGAGCCGGCATATCCTATAAAGTTCAGAAAACGAACACCATATTCAGGGCAAACTACGGAGAGGGTTTTAAGCTCCCGAGCTTCTTCTCTCTATCTAATCCCATAGTGGGTAATCCCGATCTAGTTCCCGAGACCAGTAAAAGCATAGACTTGGGAATTAAGCAGATTCTGAGGGACGGACTGGCAGGGCTGACATTTAATATTTACTACAATCAATTTAAGAACCTGGTCGATTTTGATGAGGGTCCTCCGCCTGTTCTAGTTAACCGCTCTGAAGTTACAGTTAAGGGATTCGAGCTTATAATGGAGCTCATCCCCTGGGATATATTGCGCTTAAACGGCGATTTAAACTATGCCGACAGTAACATTAAAGGCACCGGCGAAGAGCTCAGGAACAGGCCCCGCTGGTGGGGAGGGTTTTCGGTTTTATTACTGCCAAGGACAGACATCATCATTAACCTAGACGCCCTGTTTGTAGGCAGAGTCTTCGATTCCTCAATCCCGACAGGGGATGTCGAGCTCGATTCCTACGCCCTTTTCAACACCGCGGTAACATGGATACCGCATAAGAGAGCGAAAGTATTTCTGGCAGTCGATAACCTCTTTAATGAAGACTACGAGCAGTTCGTAGGCTTCCCCGCCCCGGGCATAGCCCCCAGGGGAGGCATTAAGCTCACTTTCTAGAATTGCGGTATTGCTCATTTCTGATAGCAAACTATTACGCAATTAATCCCACAATATTCAGATTTTTTAGCAAAGCCTATTCAAACATCCTTCAAAAAGTTATATAGTAATTCTTTAAGGGTTAGGTGAGATAAATTCTAAGGTTAAGAAATTAAAGGGGGATAACGTATGAGAGTTATAGTGTCCTGTGTTTGTGTTGCACTTCTTTTATCTGGCTGTGCTGCCGCTCTGGTCGGTGGCGCTTTTTATAAGAGCAGTAAAACAAGACAAGCTAAAGAACAATTTATTGCTCAGTTTAACCAGACAAACATTGAGCGAGAAAAAGCAGGTCTTCTGCCACTAGACTTGTGTACAGAGAAATATCACTTCGACAAAAAGTGGGCAGACAATGACCCTGTTTGTGAAGAGAGAATTATACGTTACGAAATGGGTGATACCACTGCACTAGGCAATCCAACATTAGAAGTAGAGATTGAAGAAGTAGAAGTCGAACCGGCACCAGTTGCACAGCCAGTGCCACAATCACAGCCACAAACAAAACCAGAGACAGAGCCGGTATCCCCACAACAAACTGGGTCAGAATAAAATGAAAATATATGTTTTATCTATACTCCTACTATTCTTAAGCGCATGCGGTGCTAAGGTCGGGGGCACACTCGGAGGGGACTGTTATGAATGCGAAGGGGTGGATTTCCCCTGCAGCTGCCCTGGCTACGGCGGATACTATAACCCCGACGCACTGGATATATTCCGCCCCGGCAGATTCGACGATATAAACAGTCCCGTATGGTGAGGAAAGAAAGCCCGGATACATTAAATAGCTATCCGGGCTTAAAATTTAAATCCAGATAAAGTAAATCCTACTCTGTAATAAGCGTCCGGTCTCCGGTATCTGTATTTACTCTTATTACCGCGTCCCTTTCATTGTCGGTGACGACTAAATTACCGTCCAGGTCCAGGTGGTCTCCCACCGCGCGCCTGAACCTCGGTCCGTTCCCGGTGTCGGCATCGGACAGGATCGTTCGGTTTCCGGTAGGAGTGTCTATCCTGAAGACAGCAGCAAGGTCGGAATCGGTCACAAGCAGGTTGCCGTCGTCCTCTACTGCTATCTGTGTGGGTGCTACGAATTCCGGTCCCGTGCCCGTATCGGCGTCTGACAAGATTATATGATTCCCGTTATCCCGGTCAATACGCCAAATCCCACCGATTCCTACGTCAGCCAGGGCCAAGTCACCGTCAGGGAGCACTGCTATGCCCCTCGGCCTGATAAAGGGAGGGCCTGTTCCGACCCTCTGCCCGGATATGATCACCCGGTCTCCGGTATCGATATCAACACCAAGCACAGTCTCTAGTCCCACGTCTTTTACGACGATATTCCCGTCTGCCTCAAGCGCCAGGTCCCTGGGCTCCATAAGTGCGGGTCCCTCGCCCACACCGTCGCCCGACAGTACCGAGCGGTCCCCGGTATCGGGGTCAATCGCCAGTATCGTGTTGGCGTCCGAATTTGCTACCACTATAGTGCCGTCCTCTAGTACGTCAATTCCCCTCGGGTCCATCAATTCCGGGCCGTTCCCGACGTCTAATCCGGTCAATATAGAGCGGTTACCGTTTGTAATGTCAATTCGCACGACAGCAGGGATACCCCTGTCGGCCACTACAAGGTCCCCGTTTGCCTCAATGGCGATACCCCTCGGGTCTACGAGCTTCGGCCCGTTCCCAACGCTTCTTGAATCATCGTCACAAGCTGCGGCGATTAATAAAAATAACGATAGAAGACTGAATATCTTCCAGTTAAACCTTAATTTATTTATCATTATACCCCCTCGTTTATTTTTAATTCTAGAAAATGCATTTTAAATCAAAATTTAACTGTTTGTCAACAGGTCTTTTTATTTAATTGCTAATTACCAATTATATACGTAACATT
>QIHJ01000345.1 GCA_003229065.1 Candidatus Dadabacteria bacterium | reverse complement strand
AGCGTGCCGCTTCCGCAGGCGCCCTCTACGTTAATAGTAGGCTGCCCGACGAGCCCAATCTCTTTTAAGGTCCTCTGACCTACTCCCATCCCCTGGTAAACGTGACCGCAAAAAGCAATCTCAATTTTTCTCGGATGGATGCCGGCGTCTTTTATCGCTGCCCATGAGGCTTCGCGGCCCAGCACGTGGGCTGCCTTTTCCGGGAACCTCCCGCAGTTAGTAGATCCGACCCCTATTATATATACGTCTCTCATTATTAAAACCTCCTTTCGGATTACCCGTGTTTATTGTTAATAGTTTTTATACCCATCTCTTTGATTCTCCGGCGTCGCTGCACTAATTTTGTCCTGCTCTCACTCACTTCGCTTTAATTTATTCCCCCCGATCGGGCTTCGCCCTCCGGTCTGTCTTCTATTTTATTCCTGCGGGCATCGCACTAATGCGCTCGCCTCTGTCCCCATTTCAATTCCCCAAACCAAAACTGTCATTGCGAGGCTCCCAAGGAGCCGCGGCAGTCCCCTTCAATCTTGGCACCAACCGAACCCCGCTCACCCTGAGCGCACACGCAGTGTGCAGTCGAAGGGGAGCCCCTGTCCTCTGATTTTATTCCTGCGGGCATCGCTGTGAAACGCTTGCCTCTGTCCCCATGCTCGTTTAAATTCTTAATTCTAGCAAGTTATGTCTCGACTCTAAACCTCAACGTTAATAGGTGTGGATAAAAAATCGATACCTAATAATCGACTTTAACAAATGGGGAATTTTTAACAGAAATAGGCCTCTGTCTTGCTTTCCCTTATGCTGCACCTTTTCCAAGATAAGCTCTTAGCTTTGGAGAGAAGGTTCTCTTTATCAAAGTTGATTTGATATTCCACTCTTCGCTCTTATCGAATTCAGACAGCAGCCTTACATCGCTTCCTTCTTTTACCGCAGCGGGAACACCGTCTCTATATAGAACTCTGTTTTTATAGTGGGCCGCTACACGCTTACCGGGTGTAACAACACCGGTCAAATTGAGCGGGTCTGAAGCGCTTATAGAGACCAGTTTTTTAGACTTTTGTTTTCTCCTTGTTTCCCTGAGCACTACAACTGCTTCCGGCAGAGCATACTGCTCTCCGGTTACGCTCTCAACGAACCTCCCTCCCCTCACCTCGCCTCTCAGCTCTAATATCCTGAGCGCCCTCACTAGCTCTCTCCACGGAGGGCTGAAACTCTCCCGCTCCAGAACCTTACGGAACACGACCCCGTATCGTCTCAGGAAAACCATAGCAAGCTTCCGCATATCTGCGCTCGAAGTCTTCCCCTGCTCTTCCTGCGCTTCACTCCGAATCAGCGACCACCTGCCCGCCCCCTCCATATTAAAGCTAACCCTCTTTCTCCTTCTGCCCCTTTCAGTCCTGTATTTAGGCCTTACTAGAAGCGCTCTTAAACCCGTATAACTGTCAGAGGTAATAAATCCCTTTGCCGCAAGCTCGGCTAAAGCCCCTTCGGTCTCCGACCTAAGCCCGCCCGATCCTCCTATTATCTCTTCAAAAAACGAGGCCCCTCGATCTTCTATTAGTTCCAGTACTTTTCCCGCTCTATGCGAAAGAGTCTCCGTATTAACGACGGCAGAGCTCCCGAACTGCTTCCAAATCTCCAAATTCGCTCTGCTCACTATAACTATAGGAGTCGTTTTTATCGGCGTAGGCTTTCTTTTCACCGCATTTCCTTTGCCGTTTGCCGGCTTGAATCTTCCCCAGACAGCCGAGCCCGAAAGACAGAGCGTATCGAGCCACGTGTGGTCATAATCTTTTAGCCTGGAGGACAATAAATCCCCCTCCCAGGAAGCCGCAGGCGCTTCAAACCCCTCAAGCTGCTCCAACACTCTTCTCAGGGCTTCTACCCCTTCGGGCTTCTCTTCCACATCTATCGCGTGCCATGAGAATAGGAAACGCATATAGTCTGAAGCTGAAACAGGTTGTATTTCCTTTCTTAGCTTACTTAACGTGTATTTATTTATACGAGCCAGGAGCCTCCTTTCACACCACTCGAGCTCCTCCCTTCCGGGCGTAAAATGCCCCCTGAAAACAAACCCCTCCCCTTCTAAGGATAAAAGCGCCTGATCTACTGCCGATAAAAGGGCTCCGATACATTCGGACAAGTCTGCCGCTGTTACAGGCCCGAGTGCCTCAAGTCTCGATCTGACAATACTCACTAGAGCCTCCTCTTTTGGTGGAGCCTCCCTAGTTAGTCTTTCGGGGATATCTATAACGGGGGTAAGTAATGAGTCCGGGTACAGAGTCTTCATCTCGGAAACCCTCTCCACCGCAACCCATAGTTTTTTTTGCTTCGATGTCTTAAGGATCAATGCCCGATTCTGTGTGGTTAGCTCTTCAAAATAGAAGCTCCATCCGTTCAAAACTCCCTCGTGTTCCGTTAAAAAACCGCACAGTACAAGCGCATCGTGCAGCTCGTCAGAGCTCTCCGCCTCGGGCCATGCTTCCTCTCTTACCATTCTTATGGCTCCTTCGTCCAGCTCCCCGAGCTCCGCAGCCTCCGAGGGGTCGAGCCACCTTCTGTTCTGAACAGCATGGGTCCTTCTCTCCTCAAGAGGAGCGTCATCTAAAAATGCGTACGGCCTGGCGTTTAGTATTTGCTGAGCGAGCGGTGAAGGCTCTCTCAGATCGCAAGCCTTGAGCTCTATTTTGCCCGAATGTATATCACCGAGCAGGCTCTCCAAATTTTCTATATCCATCGCTTCATAAAGACAGTCGTGAATAGTCTGGTTTACGAGCGGATGGTCGGGTATTTCCCTCTCTCCGGCTATGTTCTCTAAACAGGCTATCTGGTCTGGGAATACTTGTGCTATCAAATCTTCAGAGTGAATCCGCTGCACCGCAGGTGGGACTTTCTTCTCTGTCCATCTCCTGAGTACAGCTAACGCCGTACTCGCGTTCCAGCGCCAGCGCACCCCAAACATAGGCGAGTCCAGAAGCGCCTGCGTCAGTACGTTTCTTACGCTCTGGGGGTGAAGATAATGATACACTTCCTCTAAAGGAAAACTGTGCGTAGCCCCAAGGCTCAGTATAATTGAATCTTCTGTAGCCGCGGCCTGGAGCTCAAAATTGAATTTTCTGCAGAAACGTTTTCTCAGCGACAGCCCCCAAGCGCGGTTAAGCCTGCTCCCGTAGGGCGAGTGTATTACCAGGTGCATGGCTCCCGCCTCATCGAAAAACCTCTCCATAACGAGCTTTTCGTGTGTAGGCATTGCCCCAAGCGCGGTTTTTACGGAAGCCATATACACCGTCAGCTGATCCGCCGCGTCCAGGCTCAAGCCCACCTCGCCCGTAAGCCAGTCTAGCGCCTTCTTCTTCCACGTATCCCCTGGAGAGCTGTCCGACAACCCATCTTCCCGCTTAAGCCCTTCCAGATCACCGAGCCTCTCCGAGACCCCTTCTCTAAGTCTCGACACTGCCTCCGAGAATTCAACGGTCCTTCCCGGAGCCTCGCCGAACCAAAACGGTATTGTAGGGGGCAGCGTGCCTGCGTCTTCCACCCTCACTTTTCCTCCATTTACTTTAAGGATTCTCCATGAGTGGTTGCCGAGCAGAAAAATATCCCCCGGCACGCTCTCTATCGCAAAATCCTCGTTCACTGTGCCGATAAACGTGTTCGTAGGCTCCAGCACCACGTCATAATCAAAGCTGTCCGGTATAGTGCCCCCGGAAATAAGCGCCGTAAGCCGCGCGCCTTTCCTGGCCCTTAATCTCCCGTTTACCATGTCGTGGTGGATGTAAGCTCCCCGCCTCCCCTTCTGAGCCGCAAACCCCCGCGACAGCATCGTTATCACGTCGTCATATTCCTTTCTATCGAGGTCCCTATAGGGATAAGCTTTCTTAAATAGTGAGAATAGCTCATCCTCACCGTATTCCCCGCAGGAGACCTCGGCCACTATCTGCTGAGCCAGCACATCGAGCGGCTTCTCGGGCATAACTACACTGTCTAGCTCCCCCTGCTTTACTGAGTGAAGGAGCGCTGCGCACTCTGTAAGCTCATCCAGGCTGAGCGGAAAGATCCTCCCCTTGGGCATCCCCCTAACCGTATGGCCCGAGCGCCCTACCCTCTGAAGAAAAGTCGCAATGGATTTTGAAGACCCTATCTGGCATACGAGATCTACAGAGCCTATATCTATTCCGAGCTCAAGCGACGCTGTGGCGACTATTGCCCTGAGCTCCCCCGACTTAAGCCTCTTTTCCGCATCGAGGCGCATCTCTTTTGAAATGCTCCCATGATGCGCCGCCAGCACCTCCGTCCCCAGCCTCTCTGTCAGGTTATGGGTCATCCTCTCGGCAAGCCGTCTGGTATTTACAAATATTAAAGTAGTCCTGTGCTGCCCTATAAGCTCTTCCAGCCTCTCGTATACCTCCCCCCATACCTCGTTTGACATGACCGCCGTAAGGGGGGATAGCGGCACTTCCACGGAAAGGTCGAGCTCTCTTCTATGCCCCGCGTTTACAATTTCACAGCCCGTATTCTCTTTATCCCCGGCGCCCGTTAAAAACCGGGCTATTTTCTCTATTGGCTTCTGCGTGGCGGAAAGTCCGATCAAGGCAATCTTTTCACTCGATAGCTCCTTCAGCCTTTCGACCGACAGGGCGAAATGTGACCCGCGCTTGCTGCCCACCAGCGCATGAATCTCGTCCACAATCAAAGTGTCCGCCTCTGACAACATCTCTCTCCCATTTTTACTCGTTAGTAACAGATAAAGCGACTCGGGTGTGGTAACCAGTATATGGGGAGGCGTCTTTGTCATCCTCGCACGCACAGATGATGGCGTGTCTCCCGTACGTACCCTCACTCTAATATCTGTCTCAGGGAGCCCCACCCTCTTAAGCTCTTCCTTAATCCCCTTAAGCGGGGCCTGCAGGTTGTTCTCTATATCGTTACTGAGTGCCTTAAGAGGCGATACATATACAATCTTCGTTTTGTCGGGGAGTTTTCCTTCCAGGCCTTTCCTAACCAAGCTGTCAATTGCCGACAAAAAGGCTGCAAGCGTCTTACCCGAGCCCGTAGGGGCAGAGATAAGCGTATCCTTCCGCTTCTTTATCAGGGGCCACGCCTCGGTCTGAATCTCGGTAGGCGCGTCAAACGCCCTATTAAACCACTTGGCAACGGCGGGATGAAAGTTTTTTAGTGCCATACTCGTTATATTATAAAAGGTTCCGCTGTCTTTTTTAATCCCCTTTTGACAGCTATGCTAAACTTCCTTTGTAACTACTCATGAAAAGCGACTTTAAAATTAAAAGTCCCTTCGAGCCTACAGGGGACCAGCCCGCCGCCATAAAAGAGCTTATCCAGGGTGTTCTGAGCGGGGAAAAGTACCAGGTCCTGCTCGGAGTAACGGGGAGCGGAAAGACTTTCACAATAGCAAACCTTATAGCCCGGCTTGGCCGCCCTACCCTCATTGTCGCTCACAACAAGACCCTGGCGGCCCAGCTCTACGGCGAGTTAAAAGAGCTTTTCCCCGAGAACTCGGTCAGATATTTCGTAAGCTACTACGATTACTACCAGCCCGAAGCCTACATACCTTCCACCGACACGTACATCGAAAAGGACGCCCAGGTAAATGAGCACATCGACAGGCTCCGGCACGCCTCCACCACTTCGCTCTTTGAAAGAAGGGACGTAATAATAGTGGCGAGCGTATCGTGCATTTACGGCATCGGAGCCCCCGTGCACTACTACGGCCTTCTCACGATACTGGAAGAAGGGATGGAAATCGAGCGGGATAAGCTCCTTCAAAAATTGTCCGACGTACAGTATGAGAGGACCGGGGTCGAGCTCCATAGGAGCAGCTTCCGCGTAAAAGGCGATATAGTCGACGTCTTCCCGTCTCACCACGACAATACCGCGCTGAGGATAGAGTTTTTCGGTGACCGGGTCGATTCAATTAAAGAGATAGACCCCATAAGAGGGAAAACGCTCAGGACGGTAACAAAGGCCGCCATATATCCGGGCTCACACTACGTAGCTCCCAAATACAGGCACGAAAAAGCGATCGATAATATCAAAAGAGAGCTTGCCGAAAGGCTTGCCTTCCTTGAAGAAAGAGGGATGCGCGTCGAGAAGCAGAGGCTCGAAGAGAAGACGAACTTTGACTTGGAGCTTCTTGCCAATATGGGCTTCTGCTCGGGTATAGAGAATTATTCAAGACACTTTTCCGGCTGCCCGGGCAGCCCCCATGGACGCTGCTGGATTATTTCCCCAACGACTTCCTTATGGTAATAGACGAGAGCCATCAGATGGTCCCTCAGCTCCGGGGTATGTACGCGGGGGACAGGAGCCGCAAGCTCAACCTCGTGGAGCATGGGTTCAGACTGCCGTCGGCGCTTGACAACAGACCGCTTAATTTCTCCGAATTTGAAAAAAGACAGCCACAAACCATATACGTCTCGGCAACTCCCAGCCCCTATGAAATAGAGCAGGCCCAGGGGGTTATAATCGAGCAAATAATACGCCCGACCGGGCTTTCCGACCCCGAGGTGGAGATCAGACCCGCCGACAAACAAGTGGACGATCTCTTAGAGGAGATACATAAGAGGGTTGGCGCGGAAGAAAGGGTTCTCGTCACCACACTCACAAAGCAAATGGCCGAAGACCTGACCGATCATTACAGAGAGCTCGGGGTCCGGATCCGGTACCTGCACTCGGATATTGATACGCTTGAGAGGATCGCTATCATACGAGATCTCAGGCTCGGCAAATTTGATGTTCTCGTAGGTATTAATCTTCTCAGAGAAGGTCTAGACATACCGGAAGTATCCCTTGTTGTCGTGCTCGATGCCGATAAAGAGGGGTACCTCCGCTCCGAAACCTCACTGATCCAGATATTCGGGCGAGCGGCGAGAAATGTAAACGGTAAAGTGATCATGTACGCCGACACCGTCACCGCATCCATGGCAAGCGCCATCAGCGAGACGGACAGACGTAGAGAAATACAGGAGCAGTACAACAAAGACAACGATATTACGCCCACCAGCATAAAGAAGTCCGTAACCGATATCCTTGCTACTATTTACGAAGCCGATTACTATACGGTCCCCACCGAAGTAGAGGAAGAAGAACTGGACATAGCACCCGAGAAGATACCTAAAAGGATCGCCTCGCTCGGCAAGGAGATGAAAGAAGCCGCGAAGAAGCTTCACTATGAAGACGCTGCTAAAAAAAGAGACGAGATAAAGAAGCTCAGAGAGTTAGAGATAAAGTATCTGGGAGAGATTAAAACGGGCAATGAAAAATCATAATGGATATTTTTATAATTATTTACTTGGCAAGGCATACCTTTAACACCTCTGCAAGCTTACTGTTAAACCCCGGCACGGCTGCGATGTCATCGATGTCAGCGCTCCGTATCCCGGACACCGTTCCGAACCGTTTGACAAGCTCTTTTTTACGCTTCGGGCCTATTCCGGGCACGTCGTCGAGCTCAGAAGCTACAGCCCTTTTACCCCTTAGCCTTTTGTGATAAGTGATTGCAAACCTATGGGCTTCGTCCCTTATCCTCATAAGTAGAAACAGCGCCTTCGAATTTTTTGAAAAGAGTATTGGATTTTTTCTACCGTACATATATATCTTATCGCTCTCCCCCTCCAATCTCCCCTTTGCTATCGATGCCAGAGCTACTTTGTCCGCATATCCCAGATCACTTAGAACCACATGCCCTATATTGAGCTGGCCCTTTCCCCCATCTACCAGTATAAGCTCAGGAACCTCCCACCCCTCCTGGTCCGCCCTCGCAAAACGCCTGCCAAGCACCTCGCTCATCATCGCATAGTCGTTTGGCCCCTCTACTGTCTTTATCTTAAACTTTCTGTATTTGTCCCTGGCGGGGTTCCCGTTTTCAAATCTCACCGCCGAGGCTACTGCCGATGAGCCCTGTATGTTCGATATATCGTAACACTCTATTGCCAAAGGCAGCTCCCTTAAGTGAAGAGATGATTTGATTCTCTCTAATAAATCCAGGTCCTTTAAATCCTCTGCGTATTTTCTCTGATAGCTCTCAAGGGCGTTACGGT
>QIHJ01000406.1 GCA_003229065.1 Candidatus Dadabacteria bacterium | reverse complement strand
AAGCGGGAATACTCCGAGTATAAATGCGAATGCCGTCATTAAGATCGGCCTTAACCTTATCATTGCTGCCTGCATGGCGGCCTCTGTGACACTAAGCCCCTCTTCCCGGCGCTGTTTTGCAAACTCGACAATTAATATCGCATTCTTACTTGCAAGCCCGATCAGCATAACAAGCCCGATTTGGCAGTAAACGTCATTGGACAGACCTCTCATGTACTGAGCTACAATTGCGCCCAGAAGAGCAAGCGGTACAGCGAGCATAACCATAAACGGCATAGCCCAGCTCTCATAAAGGGCCGCTAGGAACAGAAATACGAATACGATTGAAAGCGCAAATATAAAGGGAGCGAGATTGCCGGCTTTTATCTCCTGGTACGATACCCCCGACCACTCGTATCCCATACCTTCTGGCAGCACCTCATCTGAGAGTTTCTCCATAGCTTGTATTGCCTGCCCGGTGCTGTAGCCCGGGGCCGAGTCGCCGTCAATCTCTGTAGATCGGTAGAGGTTGTAGTGGCTTATTGTCTCAGGACCTACTATCTCCTTTATATCTACTAGAGTGCTGAGCGGGACCATCCCCCCAAATTCACTCCTTACGTAAAGACGCGATATGTCCTCAGCCGTAGTTCTGTAACTGTCTTCTGCCTGAATAAACACCCTGTAAACTCGACCGAATTTATTGAAATCATTCACATAAAGAGAACCCAAATATGCCTGAAGAGTATCAAATACGTCGGTTATGCTAACACCTTGAGTTTTTGCCTTTGTCCGGTCAAGAGTGATATAAAGAGCCGGTACGTTGGCCGTAAACGAGCTGAAAAGCCCTACAAGCTCTTTACTCGCGTTACCCTTTTCGACCATCTCACCCATTACTTTCGCCAGTGTTTCGAGGCCCAGGTCATTTTTATCCTGAAGCTCGTACTGAAACCCTCCGGTGGAGCTAAGTCCCTGAATGGGGGGTGCGTTGAAGGGAACGATGATAGCCCCTTGTATGGTGGAAAATTCCTCTCTTGCTTGGGTTATTAAAGCAGTCACCCCAAGAGATTTGGCCTTCCTTTTATCCCAGGGGTCAAGAACGGCGAACATGGCACCTGAGTTTGAATCGGAGCTTGAAGTGAGAAAGTTAAGACCCGCAATCGAGACCACATGGGCTACGCCCTTCATATTCTTCAGCATTTCGTATGCTTCTCTCATTGTTTCCTGAGTTCGCTGTAGAGACGCGCCTTCGGGGCCCTGAACGTTTACGATGAAATATCCCTGGTCCTCTTCGGGAACAAACCCCGTGGGGACGGTGTTGAACATTATGTATGTACAGACCATAAGCACAGCAAATACCCCGACAACAATCTTCCACCTCACAGTTAATAATTCGAGCCATTTCTGGTAGAGGTTTTTAAACCAATCGAAACCCTGATCGAATTTTTTATATAAATAGAATTTCTTACCGGTTGTTTTCTTGAGGAAAAGCGCACAGAGAGCGGGGCTCAGGGTGAGCGCATTGATTGTCGAGATCCCGACGGCACATGCAATCGTAAGGGCGAACTGGCGGTATAGCTGCCCGGTTATTCCCGGCATAAAAGATACCGGTACGAATACGGCCATAAGCACGAGCGAAGTCGCAACTATGGGGCTTGTAACCTCTTTCATAGCCGCGCTAGTGGCCTCTTTTGAAGAGGCTCCCTTTTCTTCAATCAACCTTGAGACGTTTTCAACAACCACAATTGCATCGTCCACGACAAGCCCGATTGCGAGCACGAGCCCGAAAAGGGTTAGCGTATTAATCGAAAACCCGAGCGCGTTAATAAGAGCAAAAGTGCCGATAAGAGAAACCGGTATGGTAATTGCCGGAATGAGGGTTGCCCTGAAATTCTGAAGGAATACGAATACTACTATGAATACCAAAATGAATGCTTCAAATAGAGTAATAATCACCTCGGATATCGAGGCGGTAACAAATTTAGTAGTATCGTATATTATCGCGTAATCGACGCCCGAAGGAAAGCTTTCCTTGAGCTCTTCCATCTCAGCCCTTATCTGCTTTGCTAAGTCAAGAGCATTGGCGCCCGGGAGCTGGTATACGCCTATACCTACTGTCTGGCCGCCGTCAAGCGTGGATGAAGTGTCGTAGCTCTCGGCCCCGAGCTCCACAGTCCCGATGTCACTAACGCGTACTATAGAGCCGTCTTCGTTGGCCCGGATAATGATATCTTCAAACTCCTCTACGTTCTCGAGCCGCCCTAGAGTCGTAACCGTGTATTGGAACTGCTGGCCTTCAGGAACGGGGGGCTCTCCTATTGAGCCCGCGGCCACCTGAGTATTTTGCTCCGATATGGCATTGGCTACGTCAGTTGCGGTCATATTGAGGGAAGCAAGCTTATCCGGGTCCATCCATACACGCATGGAGTATTCCCTCTGTCCCCATATGGTGAGGTTGCCTACTCCGGGTATACGTTTGAGGACATCAGAGATATGTATATCAATATAATTGCTCAGGAAAAGGTCGTCTCTTGTACCGTCGGGGGAGATCATATTTACAGCCAGTATAAGGCTCGTTGACTGCTTATTAACGGATATACCGTATTTGGATACTTCCTCTGGAACCCTGGGCGTGGCGAGCTGCACCCTGTTCTGCACATCGACTGCGGCTATATCGAGATCGTATCCGATCTCAAACGTCACGTTAAGCGACATAGTGCCGTCGTTTGAGCTGTAGGACTGCATATAGGTCATTCCCTCGACACCGTTTACCTGCTCTTCAATCGGAATGGTGACCGTCTCTTCTACAACTTCTGAGCTTGCGCCTGTATAGGTTGCTGAAACATTTACGGTTGGAGGACTGATCTCAGGGAACTGGGCAATAGGGAGTATGGGAATTGAAATTGCGCCCATGAGCGTTATGAGGATTGCAACTACAGTAGCCAGAACAGGGCGGTTAATAAAAAAATCAACCAAAATAATTCTCCTTACGTTTTATAAAATACTGCTTATTACTTTCCCTTATTACCTGAGGGTTTTGGGGACGGTACGGTTTTATTCTTTTTCTCTGACGCCGTCTCAGGCTTTACGGTAATACCGGGTTTTATTTTCTGAAGCCCGTCGACAACCACCATCTCTCCATCAGTCAAACCTTTCTCTATTACCCTCAACCCCTCAACGACAGAGCCCGCGGTAACCGCTCTAAACTCGACTTTATTATCTTTTCCGACTACATATACAAACGTATCACCCTGCTGCTCTCCTATTGCTTTCTGAGGGACAACAATAGTATCGGGCCGCTCTTTTAATAGGAGCTGTACCTTGGCGTATTGTCCGGGTAAGAGGGTCATAGCCGTATTGGGAATTACCGCCCTCATTTCAACAGTACCGGTAGTAGTATCTACTGCGTTGTCGATAAAATCCACGGTACCGCTTTGTGGGTGTGTGCTCCCGTCGGACAATACGATGCTTGTACTGAGCGGTTTTTTGTTCTGCTCGGTGAGCACCTGGGAGACGTCGCGTTCCGCCACGCTGAAATAGACGTATATGGGATCGAGCTTAACAAGCGTCGCAAGCTCGGTCGCCTGTTCAGCCCCTACAAGGTTGCCTACATCTACCAGCCGTCTGCCTATCCTGCCGTCAAAGGGAGCTATCATGGTACAGTAGCCGAGGTTAAGCTCCGCCTGCACTACGTTTGCCCGGGCCGCTTCTACAGCCGCTCGGGCCTCCTTGGCCTGAGTGATATACTCGTCGTAGGCATCTCGTGTAACATAGTCCTTTTCTACAAGGGGTTTATAGCGTCTTACCTGCTCGTTCGCATAAGACAGCGCAGCCGTATTCTCGGCAAGCTCCGCCCGGGCTACTGCAAGCGAGGCCTCAAAGGGTCTCGGATCGATCACAAAAAGGAGATCCCCGGCAGACACATCCGAGCCGTCAACGAAAGCCCTTTCTATTAAGAACCCCTCTACCCGTGCGTTAATGGTGACTGACTCTATTGACTGAGTAAGCCCGACATAATCGAGATAAATCGGTACTGTTTCTTTTTTGACCTTTGAGACAGTTACCTCTGGAGTTGGCGCGGCGGCCTCTTTATCCCCCTTTCCGCAGCCTGATAAGAAAAAAAATATTAACGGGAATATAGCCAGCAAAAATAATACAGATACGTCAGATCTGAACCGAACTGCAGCTTTTTTTTGCTTGATAATATGATTACTCATCCCTACCCCCTCCTTCTTGTTCGTTGGGATATGACAGCCCCTCTATCTCGGGCGCCGGAAGCTCGGTGCCTATGGCGTTAATCAGATCCGCATAGGACGTAAATACCGAGGTTTTTGCCGAAACCTGCTCGGCTCTGGCCTCTGAGAGTATTGTCTGTGCGTTAAGAAGCTCCACTATATCCCCTACCCCCGAGCGGTAACGGGCAAGTGAGGCGTCGTACGATTCAATCGAGCTCTCTAGCAGCGCGGTTGCAGCATCGAGTGATTGCACGGCAGTCCTGAAGCTGTAATAAGAGTCCCAAACCTCTTTAATCACAATCTGCTCCTGCAGCCTGAGCGCGGCGCGCGCGGACTCAAAGTCGGCGTCAGCCTCACGGACGGAATTAATCAGAGTAAAGCCCTGGAAGATCGGTATCGTGAGCTGTAACCCGAACAGATAATTGGTAAAATAGTCGTTTGAGCCCTCGTCGGGTCTGACCCACCATCTAAACGCCTGAGCGGTGGCTGAAATCTCGGGAAAGAATTCAGACTTAGCCTCTCTGAGCTCAGCCTGTCTCTCCCTCACCGTAGCTTGTACAGCGGCAACATCGGGCCTGTTGTTCATAGCAAGGCCTATCAGATCGTCCACATTATCGGAAAGCGCCTGCGTGGGCAGATCGTCTATATCCTGCGCCACATCAAAATCGGTATTAGCGGGCCAGCCTACGTCGGTTGCAAGCCCACCTCTCAAAATTTCAACATTCCCTCTGTCTTCCACAAGGTCGAGCACGACCTGGGAAAGCGTGGCTTTTGCCTGCAGCACATCCGGAAGCGTGCCAACTCCCGCCTCCAGCCTGAGCCCGGCAGCTTCAAGGCTCGTCTGGGCCTCTTCAAGGTTAACCTCATCCGCTATGACAAGAGCCTTACTCCCTATGTAGCTGTAGAAGGAGACCGCTACTTCGTTAATTACGTCCTGTATAGCCTGATTCTGATTCCAGTTGGCGTTTAATAGAGCCATTTTTGCGGCTTCGACCTCAGCCTCTCTGCCCCCGAAATCAAACAGAAGATAGTTTAGAGTCGCACCTATGTTTCCCGACTGCTCATTGAAAGCGTCGATCCCGGACGTGGAACCGCCGCGCCGTGTATATCCGTAGTTTGCGCTGCCGCTAATCTGGGGATAATAGAGCCCCCTTGCCTGTGCCCAGGCCGCAGCAGCTGCCCTGGCATCTTCCCAGGCTTGCTGTGTAGTGGGATTATGAACGAGGGCTTCATCGATCAGCTGAGAAAGCGTAAGATCGTCCGACTGCAATTCGAGCGCCTCGGGGAGAGGCGGCAGCTCTTCGAGAATAAAGGCTTTTTCACGCTCCTTCTCGCTCGGCTCCCACTCTTCTCCCGGTTCAGGGGAGGCTTGTTTATAAGGGTTAAGCTCGGGAATACCATCGGCGCAAGATTGCAGCAGAGCCAAAGTAAATATAATAAAAGCTATTAAAGCTATGAGCCTGTACAAATCGAATCTCCAGATTGCGTGAAAGAATGTGAAATACATATACGAGCTTAATAAATCTTACTCTGAAACTCTGCAGACCAACACGAAATAATAATATGTTATCTTAAGTATTGTCAAGAAACACAGTGGGGTTAAAATAGGCCGGGGGCTAAGGAGGGCCAGTTTCTTTATTGATCATATCGGCAGTTTGCTTGGCATCGATCATTGAAACTACCACAAGTACAGTCCCGGCAAGGCCGTATGCAAGAAATAAGAATATATCGGGCCTCTCCATCAGCGGGCCGCTTGACCCTAGTACGAGGGCCAGGGGTTCTCTAATCAAATAACTAATCCCGAAATTAAGGGCGAGAAGAAGCAGGCCTTTTACAATCTGGCTATTATATATCTGCCCGAGTCCGGGTAAAACAGCGGACAGTATCAGAGCAAGAACCGAATTTTTTCTTTTTGATTTATTACCGCTCATTTGATAACTTCGACATAAAAATGTATTTATTCAAATATAGATTCAGCATGAGGACTTGATCAGCTCACTCAGCTCTCTACCGGGATTTGGGGTTTTCATAAACGTTTCGCCTATAAGGAAAACGTGAACACCTTTGGAGCGGAGCATAGTAATATCAT
>QIHJ01000039.1 GCA_003229065.1 Candidatus Dadabacteria bacterium | reverse complement strand
TCCGTAATTTTAGTAACAACACCAGCACCAACGGTTCTTCCGCCTTCCCTGATTGCGAAGCGCAGCTGCTCCTCCATCGCTATGGGCGCTATAAGCTCCACATCCATGTTTATATTGTCCCCGGGCATTACCATCTCCACTCCCTCAGGCAGCACTATCGAACCCGTTACGTCCGTCGTCCTTAAGTAAAACTGAGGGCGGTATCCAGGGAAAAACGGCGTATGGCGCCCTCCCTCTTCTTTCTTTAACACATATACCTCTGCCTTAAACTTCTGGTGCGGCAGTATACTCCCGGGCTTCGCAAGCACCTGGCCCCTCTCAACCTCGTCCTTCCCCGTCCCTCTTAAAAGAACCCCTACGTTATCCCCCGCTATTGCGTCGTCAAGTATCTTCCTGAACATCTCAAGGCTCGTGGCAACTGTCTTCTGTGTCTCTTTGAACCCCACTATCTCTACCTCGTCTCCACCCACGACCTTCCCTCTCTCAACTCTCCCCGTTACCACTGTTCCCCTTCCCGATATTGTAAACACGTCCTCTATCGCCATCAAAAACGGCTTGTCCATGTCCCTTACGGGCTCAGGGATGTATTCATCCACCGCTTTCATCAGATCCAGTATCTGATTCTCCGCTGCCTCGTCCCCTTCAAGAGCCTTAAGCGCGCTTACCCGAACCACAGGGATATCGTCCCCGGGGAAGCCGTACTGACTCAGAAGATCCCTTACCTCAAGCTCCACCAAATCGAGTAATTCTTCGTCGTCCATCATATCTACTTTATTAAGGGCTACCACTATATAGGGCACTCCAACCTGGCGCGCCAACAGTATATGCTCCCTTGTCTGGGGCATCGGACCGTCCGGGGCGCTTACTACCAATATTGCCCCGTCCATCTGCGCTGCTCCCGTGATCATGTTCTTTACATAGTCCGCGTGCCCAGGGCAGTCTATGTGCGCGTAGTGCCTACCCTCTGTCTCGTACTCCACGTGGGCAATATTTATCGTGATCCCACGCTCCTTCTCCTCAGGGGCCTTGTCTATATCCGCAAACTCCACGTATGACGCCTGCCCCGATTTCTCAAGCACCTTTGTTATCGCTGCCGTGAGCGTTGTCTTCCCATGGTCCACGTGACCTATCGTCCCTATGTTTAAATGCGGCTTGTTTCGCTCAAATTTCTGCTTTGACATCGATTGCCTCCTTATCAAAAGTACCGTTCGGCTTCACTACACAGCCCTCAAATTTGTTTTTAGATCTTCTGTAAGCATTTCGGGCAACTTTGAGTAATGAGCGAACTCCATTGTAAAAGAGGCTCTTCCCTCGGTCATTGAGCGGAGCTCCGTTGCATATCCGAACATCTCGGACAACGGTACTTCGGACTTAATAGCCTGCATACTGCCCCTAAGATCAGAACCCAATATCTTGCCTCTTCTCGAGCTCAAGTTACCCATCACAGTACCCATAAAATCCTCAGGCACTACAACTTCGACTTTCATAAGCGGCTCCAAAATCTTTGGCTTCGCCCGCATCACAGCGTCTTTAAACGCCATGGACCCCGCCACTTTAAAGGCGATCTCCGAGCTGTCCACGTCGTGATAAGACCCGTCATAAAGCCTTACCTTAACATCGATTACAGGATAGCCCGCAACGACCCCTGTTTCAGAGGCCTCTTTCACACCCTTTTCCACCGCGGGGATAAACTCCCTCGGTATGTTGCCGCCCTTAATCTCATCTATGAATTCAATCCCCGCGCCTTCTTTATTAGGCTCGATCTTTATCTTAACATGGCCGTACTGCCCTCTGCCCCCGGTCTGTCTTATAAACTTGGCCTCAGCATCGGAATTCCTTGTAATCGTCTCTCTGTATGCGACCTGCGGCACGCCGACATTTGCGTCGACATTGAATTCACGTCTAAGGCGGTCGACTATGATTTCAAGGTGCAGCTCTCCCATGCCGGAGATCAGGGTCTGCCCTGTCTCATCATTATAATTGACCTTAAATGTAGGGTCTTCAAGTGATACTTTATTTAATGCAAGTCCTAGTCTTTCTTGGTCCGATTTGGTTTTGGGTTCAATAGCAATTGAAATTACCGGTTCTGCGAAATAAAGGCTTTCAAGGAGGATCGGTCGTTTTTCATCGCACAGGGTGTCGCCTGTTGTAGTAAGCTTAAGCCCTACCGCAGCCACGATGCCGCCGGCTCCTATCTCCTCAATGTCCTCTCTTTTGTTAGAGTGCATTCTGACAAGCCTTCCGATCTTTTCTCTTTTTCTCCTTACAGGATTATATACAGACGAGCCCGAAACGAGCTTTCCGGAATATACCCTTAAATATGTAAGCTGCCCCACAAACGGGTCCGTCATAATCTTAAATGCCAGAGCTGAAAAAGGCTCGGCGTCATCAGGTTTTCTAATATCACCCTGCTCCGTATCGGGATTAACACCCTCAATAGGCGGAAGATCGGTAGGCGAAGGCATGTAGTCGACCACAGAGTCGAGGAGTATCTGAACTCCCTTATTCTTAAACGCTGTACCCAGTATAACCGGCACTATTTTCAGTCCTATTGTTGATTTTCTTATAGTATCTATTATTTCCTGCTCGGAAATCTCTTCGCCGTTTAAGTATTTCTCCGTCATCACTTCATCAAAATCGGCAAGGGACTCTATCATGTGCTCTCTTGTGGCCTCGGCTCCCGCCATATGGTCGGCAGGTATGTCTATCAGCTCATATTTGGACCCTAAAGAGTCATCGTCCCATACAGCAAGCTTCATTTTGATGAGGTCAATAATTCCGCTGAATTCGTACCCTATAAAATATGGGAGCTGAAGCGGTACCGGGTTTGCGTTCAGCCTGTCTTTAATCTGCGATACCACTTTGGAGAAATCGGCGCCCTCTTTATCCATCTTATTTACAAATGCCATCCTCGGAACCCTGTACCGATCGGCCTGTTTCCAAACGGTCTCAGACTGAGGCTCAACTCCGCCTACGGAATCAAAAACCACAACAGCTCCGTCGAGAACCTTCAAAGACCTTTCGACTTCGATTGTAAAATCTACGTGTCCGGGGGTATCTATGATATTAATCCTATGATCATTCCAAAAGCATGTAGTAGTAGCCGAGGTGATGGTGATGCCGCGCTCCCTTTCCTGCTCCATCCAGTCCATTGTAGCGGTGCCTTCATGCACCTCTCCGATTTTATAAGTAAGACCGGTGTAGTACAAGATACGCTCAGTCGTAGTGGTCTTCCCCGCATCGATGTGCGCAACGATACCGATGTTCCTCACACTATTAATAGGTATTACTTTATCCAGGTCCAACTTAAATCCCTCCGAAATGTATTACCACCTGTAATGAGCGAACGCCCTGTTCGCCTCTGCCATCCTATGCGTATCCTCTCTCCGCTTGATCGAGCCTCCGCGTCCTTCGGCGGCGTCCAGAATCTCGCCCGAGAGCTTTTCCATCATCGATTTTCCGCCTCTTGCCCGCGCAGCCAACAGCATCCATCTGATCGCAAGAGACTGCCTCCTAAAAGAGGTTACTTCCATCGGCACCTGGTAAGTGGCTCCACCTACCCTTCTGGGCCTTACCTCAACACCCGGTTTTACATTATCCATAGCCGCTAAAAACACCTCAAGCGGCTCTTTTCCGGTTTTTTCAGCCACTATATCCAGTGACCCGTAGAATATTTCTTCGGCTTTACTCTTCTTACCGCCATACATGAGGGCATTTATAAATTTTGCAATCGTTAAATTCCCATATTTGGGGTCAAGAGATACTTTCCTTTTAGTAACGGATCCTTTTCTCGGCATTTAAATTTCCTTCTATTGTTTAGGTTTCTTGGCACCGTATTTAGAACGGCCCTGCCTTCTTTCGTCTACCCCAGTCGAATCCAAAGTGCCTCGTACGATGTGGTATCTAACACCGGGAAGGTCTTTTACTCTGCCTCCCCTTACCAATATAACAGAGTGCTCCTGGAGAGTATGTCCTTCTCCCGGTATGTAACCGGTGACTTCGATACCGTTTGTAAGCCTTATTCTAGCCACTTTTCTGAGCGCTGAATTAGGTTTCTTAGGTGTAGTGGTATAGACCCTGACGCATACTCCCCTTTTCTGAGGACAGTTCTGAAGCGCAGGGGCTTTACTCTTCTTTTTAGCTCTCTTTCTACCGTCTCTAACGAGCTGACTTATAGTAGGCACTAATACTTATCTCCGTAAAAAATTAATCCGACTAGTATATCCGGACTATTTACTACCTGTCAAGATAATATCATGGATTATTATAGTTATTTAGGTTGTTTTCTTAGATTGGTCTCAAATCCCACAATTGTAAGGTGTGATCTATACCATCCCGGCTTCCAGCGCTTATCCACGTACGTGTCGGCTTCTTCCCCGTTAAGCCTCATAAATATGTACACATAACCGCTTTCATCAATGAAGGGATCCCCTGTTTTCAGCACCGGTAGTGCGTCGAATTCCGCATCCCACTTATCAGGGCTTAAATCAAGGAGCTCAATACATCTGCCCAGCTCTAACACCTGCGTGGGCTCTACGCCTTCAAGTGATTCGGTATCTACATTTAAATACCATACCTCTGCCATGATCTTATCTCCTAAGGCGTCATCTAAACGCCGGCACTCTGTCTACTTTACCTGATTATATATACTTTAGTGCTTTTTTCCCTATATCTGTTCTGTAGTAAAGCGAATCTGATTCTATTTTCCCAACAGCCTCATAAGCAAGATTGATTGCCTCGGGTATTGTGGGGCCTAACGCCGTTACACCGAGCACCCGTCCCCCGCTCGTGACAATTTTGCCCTCTTCCTCTCTGGTCCCCGCATGAAACACCACCACATCACCCAAATCCTCGGCTCTATCGATCCCCTCAACAGGTTGCCCCTTTTTATAGTCCCCGGGATATCCTCTGGAAGACAGAACAACGCATACGGATGCCTCGTCTGTCCATTCGATTTCCTCATCCGTAATGCCCTTTCCCGCTATTGCGCTCAATATCGGGACTATGTCCGAGCGCATTCTCATGAGAAGCGACTGAGCCTCTGGGTCGCCGAAGCGGCAGTTAAACTCGAGCACCTTAAAATCGTCCCCGTTTATCATAAGCCCGGCATACAGTATACCCTTGTATGGTCTGCCCTCACGCGCAAGCGCTCTTACCGTGGGCACCATAACGCGCTCCATAATGATCTTTGAGAGCTCGGGGGTAATCACCGGGGCGGGGGAATAAGCCCCCATGCCGCCTGTATTAGGCCCCATATCTCCGTCCAAAAGCGCTTTATGATCCTGTGAAGATACGAGCGGAATCACTTTTTCCCCGTCTGTAAAAGCGAAGAATGAGGCCTCTTCCCCCTGTAAAAACTCCTCGACTACAACGCTGTCTCCAGAGTCTCCGAAAATTTTCCTTCTCATTATATCATCGAGTACTTCAATCGCTTCTTTTTCGCTCTTGCAAATTATCACCCCTTTACCGGAGGCTAAACCGTCCGCCTTAACCACGAGGGGAGCTTTCACCTCTTTTACCCAGCTGACCGCATCTTCATAGTTTGTAAATGTGGAATAAAATGCTGTCGGGATATCGTACTTCTTCATAAGGTTTTTCGAGTAGACCTTACTGCTCTCAAGCTCTGCCGCCGCCTGTGTAGGCCCGAATATACTCAAATTCTCTTCGTTGAATCTATCTACAATCCCAAGCGCCAGCGGCTGTTCGGGGCCAACAACGGTCAGCTCTATCTCCTCGGCCCTCGCAAAGCGAAGGAGCCCCTCAATGTCCGACACCTTAATATCCACACACTCGGCGTACCTGGAGATTCCCGGGTTCCCGGGTGCGCAGTATAAAGAGCTTACGAGCGGACTCTTCCTTATTTTCCAGCAAAAGGCGTGCTCACGCCCGCCGCTTCCTATTACCAATACTTTCATTTACAGATATCCCTCTACGTTCTTAAGTATGAAATTCTAAAGAGAGCGTTAATGTACCAGATTCTATATATTTTAAAAGACCATAGAATATACTCATGACTCTCTTATAAAACAGGGCAGGGCCCCAACTGGTTAAGCAAATAAATGCCGCACAAAATCTTGACCCGTAATTTAGATTAAAAGATGTGAAATTATACTGCTCCCCATTAAGAACATCATAAAAATAAGCTAGTAAAATATTTTGAAAAAGGCATAAGGAGTGGAAGAATGAAAGAGAATTCAGCCTAGAACGTTATAAGTGGGTTGAGTATTACAGCAGGAACTACCTGCATTCTGCTCTTGGATACCGCACGCCGATTCATGCGGAAGAGGAGTATCATAAGAAGACAGATGTGGGCTTGTTAAATGCTGCTTGACTATTTTGAAGTGAGGAAATACACA
>QIHJ01000305.1 GCA_003229065.1 Candidatus Dadabacteria bacterium | reverse complement strand
TATCTGACGGTACTCTAGCTGGCCGACGAATATTAGAGCCAGAATAAATAGAAGGTAAAGCAGCCCCCCGACGAGGATTATTATATATATAACGGGCACTGCTACCAAAGCTGTAATAAGTCTTTTAACTGAGTTGCTCATAATATAAAAGTAGATATACTTTCCCTGACTTAAGGAATAATTCAAATTTCGAACGCTGAGCAGGAATAAAATCAAGATGCATGATACAGGATTCAGGATGCAGGATTGGACACCCTTCGAGAGCCTCAGGGTGCGCGGGGAATTAATAATGGGGACAGACCGGAGCGCGAAGCGCAATCGGGGGGCATGAATAAAATCAGGGGACGGAGGCGAGCCCGTCTTCGCTAAAGCTACGACGCGACAAGCGTCTTAGTGCGATGCCGGGGCAGGTATAAAATTAGATTATGGAAGATCTTATAAAAAGTACGGAACCCGAGCTTATTTTTGAGCCTGACGGAGCACCGATGAGTGTTGTGGTATTGCTATCGGGCTCGGGAACAAACTTTATCGCCATATTTGAGGAGGAGATGAGGCGGAGAGACGCCGGTGAGGGCGTTTACGGAAGGATTGACGCCGTATTCACAAACGCTCCCAAATGCAAGGGGGCCGAAAAAGCGAGAGAGTACGGAATACCTGTAGTGAGCCTGAGCTCGAGCAAGTACTTCGGTGTGGTCGGCAGGGGCCCTGAGGACGAAGAGGCGCGGGAATACTATGACGCGGCGGCAGTCACTCTTATAGAGCAGATATGCGCGCCTGATCTGATAGTGCTTGCGGGATATAGGAGGAGGCTCGGCAAAGGAGTGCTCAGGCGCTACAAAAACAAGATATTAAATCTCTACCCCGGTGATATAACAAAGGACTATCTGGTGCGGGGGATAGACGCCTCCGTGCAGGCGCTGAGAGCAAAGGAGCGGAATATAAAGTGCACAGTATACATTGAGAAAGAGAACGAGCGGTTCGGCGCCGCGCTCATGCAGTCACAGCCTATATTGCTCAAGGGGTTTAAGGAGCGGAATATAGAATCCCTCAATCAGAAGATACGCGAGGACGGGGAGTGGAAGATATTCCCCTACGCCGTGCACGAGCTGATCGCGAAAGGCAGGGCCGGTGTGGACGCCCAAGGAAATATCCATGTAGACGGGGAGAAATTGGACGCTCCGGGTTTTCAGTATAGATCAGATTAACAACGAATTAAAACAGATTTAACCACGAATGCACACTTAAGAAGCACGAATTAAATCCTAGTATAAAAATCGTTCTTTTTCGGATTTGAGCCTAATTTATCCTGAATCATTTGTCGTGCATACAGTCTTATAACAAATCATATCTATTATTTTTACATAGAAAAAATATTCGTGAACATTCGTGTTAATTCGTGGTTAAACTCATTTCTGCCTTACTTTTGCCCAGGTATCTCTAAGCGTTACAGTCCTGTTGAACACGGGTTTTCCCTGTGCTGAATCCTCTGGGTCTGTGTAGAAGTACCCTAAGCGCTCAAACTGATAATTCACTCCGGGCTTTGCTTCTCTTAGGCTCGGTTCCAGCTTTGTGTTACTGAGAACTGTTAACGAATCAGGGTTTAAAAAGTCCGTAAACGGACGCCCTTCCTTATCGCTCTCGGGCTCGGCTTCGGTAAATAAACGGTCATAGAGCCTGACTTCCGCCGATAGCGAATGACGAGCGGATACCCAGTGGAGCGTGGCTTTGACTTTCCTTCCGTCGGGAGAGTTGCCGCCTTTAGTTTCTGGGTCATAGGTGCAGCGGAGCTCTGTAACATTTCCTTCGTCGTCTTTAATGACCTCCGTGCAGGTAATGAAATAGGCGTAGCGCAGCCTTACTTCCCTTCCTGGAGCGAGTCTGAAGAATTTTTTGGGCGGGTCTTCCATAAAATCGTCCCTTTCTATATATAGCTCTTTTGAGAACGGTACTTTACGCGTGCCCATGCTTTCGTCCTCGGGGTTATTTATAGCGTCCATTTCTTCTGTGGTATCGTCCGGATAGTTCGTAATAACGACCTTAAGTGGGTTAAGCACAGCCATAACGCGGCTGGCTGTCTTGTTTAAATCGTCCCTTACGCTGTGCTCCAGGAGTGAAGCGTCTATGGTGCTGTCCTGTTTTGTGACTCCGATTGTATCGCAGAAGTTTCTTATCGAGCCAGGCGTATAGCCCCTTCTCCTGAGAGCCGATATAGTGGGCATCCTGGGGTCGTCCCAGCCCGTAACGTGGCCCTCGCTTACAAGCTGCATGAGTTTACGCTTGCTGAGCAGTGTATAGCTCAGCTTGAGCTTCGCAAACTCTATCTGACGCGGGGGGTATATTTCAAGCGCATTAATGAACCAGTCGTATAGAGGGCGGTGGTCTTCAAATTCGAGCGTACACAAAGAGTGCGTTATTTCTTCGATTGAGTCAGATTGACCGTGAGCGAAGTCGTACATGGGATAAATGGACCACTCGTCCCCCGTTCTGTGATGGTGTTGTTTCAAGATTCTGTACATCACGGGGTCACGCATATTCAGATTGCCCGAGGTCATGTCCACTTTGGCCCTGAGCACATGCTCGCCTTCACCGAATTTGCCTTCTTTCATTCCTCTGAATAGCTCCAAGTTTTCTTCAGGACTCCTGTCTCTGTAAGGGCTCTCCCTGCCCGGCTCGCTGAGCGTACCTCTGTACTCCCTTATCTCCTCGGTTGTGAGAGAGTCCACATAAGCTTTACCATTTTCTATGAGCTTTATCGCGTATTCATAGAGTTGTCCGAAGTAATCCGAGGTATAGTATAGACGGTCGTCCCACTCAAAGCCGAGCCACCTGACGTCCTTGATGATAGATTGCACATATTCCGTATCTTCTTTCGTAGGGTTGGTGTCGTCGAAGCGGAGGTTACACGTGCCGCCGTACTCACGGGCCGCCCCGAAGTTAAGGCAGATGGACTTGGCGTGACCTATGTGGAGGTAGCCGTTTGGCTCGGGAGGGAAGCGAGTGGCTACCCTGCCCCCGTGCTTACCGTTTTTAATGTCCTCTTCGATTATGGTCCTAATAAAATCGAGGCTCTTTTTTTCTCTGTCTTGTTCCATATGTTTTTTCTGCTTCGGTTTAATTTTTATCGCCGGCCATGCGTGCCGGTTTACGGAAAGAATATTATACAGAGGCTTGGGAACATTAAAAGACGGGGACCCCGGGTAGTTGTCCTTGATGACAATACCACGTCATTCTGAACTTGATTCAGAATCTCATCTTTTAACATTTGTTTCTAGCAAAGAAAAGGCAAATGATCAGATCCCGGGTCGGGGCCCGGGATGACAGCGGTGAGTTGACTTAGTTGTGAATCTGCAATTAAACTATTCTCTCATGTATTTCCCAGCGTACAGGCCGAGGAGGCTCAGAAAGAGTGCCGACATCAGGGATCTTGTGTCGGAGACGAGGCTTTCGGTGAAGGACTTCATCTACCCGATGTTTGTAATGCCGGGGAAGAACAAGAAGGTGCATATAAAATCCATGCCCGGTATCTTCAAGCACTCGATCGACAACATCATAAAAGAAATGAGGGAAGTGAGGAAGCTCGGCGTGAAGTCGGTACTACTGTTCGGTATCCCTTCTAAAAAGGACGAGATGGGTACGGAGGGCTACGACGCCGGCGGTATAGTACAGAGGGCGCTCCGTGAGATTAAGAAAAAAGTGCCGGATATGATTGTAGTCACGGACGTTTGCATGTGCGAGTATACGAGCCACGGCCACTGTGGGATTATCAGGGACGGGGATGTGGACAACGACGAGACGGTCGAATACCTTTCTAAAATGGCCCTATCACATGCGGAGGCCGGAGCGGATTTGGTGGCGCCTTCAGACATGATGGACGGCAGGGTCGGGGTTATAAGGGACGTTCTCGACGAGGGAGGTTATGAGAGCCTTCCGATAATGGCCTATTCAGCAAAGTACGCATCTTCATTTTACGGTCCGTTCAGGGAAGCCGCGGAGTCGCCTCCGAAGTTCGGAGACAGAAGGGGCTACCAGATGGACCCGCCTAACGTAAGGGAAGCTCTCAGGGAAATAGCGCTCGACATAGAAGAAGGGGCCGACATAGTTATGATAAAACCTGCCCTCCCGTACCTGGACGTGATAAGGGCGGCAAGAGATAGGTTCGACCACCCTATTGCGGCTTATAACGTGAGCGGAGAGTATTCGATGGTAAAGGCCGCGGGCAAGCTCGGGTGGATTGAAGAGGAGCGTGTGATGATGGAGTCGCTTATGAGCATAAAGCGCGCGGGGGCCGATATTATCATCACTTATTTCGCCAAGGAAGCGGCAAAACTCTTAAATTCCGGGAAGTAGCACTATGGATCATCCAGATTATAAGGTAGTCGAAATTACGATGGTTACTGACGAGGAGCTCGAAAGGGTAATCAACGAGTGGGTGTCCCGGGGCTGGGTGCTCGAAGGCGTGCATTTCGCTATGAGAGAGTCCTCAAAAAGACCCTCCATGGCGTTTGTAATGTTTGTAAAAAGCTCGGGAGCTACTGTTACCGAGCTTGCTAATAGTTAATCCGCCGTAAGCTTTAAAGGTGTTTGTGAATTTCGTAAAGGTTCTTAATAGTTTGGCCCCGGCCAATTGATTCATTCTCGCCTTCTCTGTCTAAAAGTAAAGCTTTTATGCCCAGAGCCCTCGGGCTGTGGAAATCGTTATTGAGATTATCCCCTACGTGCAGGCACTCAAATGGAGCTGCCCCAGCCTTATCAAGAGCTATACGGAATATCTCGGTTTCCGGTTTTGCGTGGCCTGCTTCGCTGGAAATGATGAAAAAATCAAAATACTTATCGATACTAAGCTCCTTCATCACGTCGTATACCCTGGAATCGAAGTTTGAGATTATGCCGAGCTTAAACCCTGCGTCCTTGAGCGCGCTTAGTGTCTCATCGCTTTCGGAAAAGAGCGCCCAGGCTTCGCTCCTGAATACCTCGAACAGCTCGTCGAAATGGGTTTCGAACCCCTCGAACATACCGACTTCATTGTATACATTTTCGACTATAGCCTTCCAGTAGTCTTTTTCGAGACCTTTTCTTTCCTCTCCGGTGGCGTCACCGAAAGCGAGCGGAGGTGCGGACCCAAAAGCCTTTGAAAACGCTTTTTTAATTTGATCGGAATCGGGATCGTCCGCCCCGTGCTTACGCGCTACGCCTGCGTAGGTGTTGCCCAAGCCTTCGCGGATGTAAAAGAGTGTGTCCGCGGCGTCAAAGAATATTGTTTTAATCTGTCCGTTTTTCATATCAATATCCTAAATTCGGTCTGAGCCATTTCTCCACTTCCCCTACGGTCATACCTTTGCGCCGGGCGTAGTCCTCGACCTGGTCTTTATCAATCTTATCCACGTGGAAATATTTTGAATCCGGGTGAGCGAAATAAAGCCCGGCCACCGAGCTCGGGGGACTAATGGCAAATGACTCTGTGATAGATGTGCCGATATTATTCTCCGCATCGAGGAGGTCCCATAATATGGCCTTCTCCGTATGGTCGGGGGATGCGGGATAACCGGGTGCAGGTCTTATACCCCTGTATTTTTCTTTTGCCAGCTCATCGTAAGAGAGTTTCTCGTCCTTGCCGTAGCCCCAGTTCTCCCTCGCTTTTTTGTGCATCATCTCTGCAAGCGCTTCCGCTACACGGTCGCCCAGGGCCTGAACCATAATGGCCGTGTAGTCGTCCCCCGAAGCTTTATATGATTCAGAGAACTCCTCTACCTCTTCTCCCGTGGTTACTACGAACCCTCCGATATAATCTGCCGCACCGCTGTCCTTGGGCGCTACGAAGTCAGATAGGGAGAGATATTTGCCTTCTCCTTTATCTTTTTGCTGACGCAGGAAATGGAATTTTTCACTCGTATGCTTGCGAGTTTCATCGGTATATATTTCCACATCGTCCCCTACACTGTTGGCGGGCCAAAAACCCAGTACCGCTTTCGGCCTGAAGCGCTTCTCGAGCACTATTTTCTTGAGCAGTTTCTGAGCATCATTGAAAAGACTCTTTGCCTGCTCACCCCGTTCTTTATGCTCGAGTATTTTCGGATATGTACCCTTTAGCTCCCAAACCCAGAAAAAAGGAGACCAGTCTATATATGGTAGTACATGCTCGATCGGTATGTCCTCTATTACTTCAACGCCCAGTCTTGCAGGTACTTCCGGTCGAACATTATTCCAGTCCGTTTTAAACCCGCTTTCCCTTGCGGCTTGAATCGTTATGTATTTCGTTTTCTCTACCGATTTTAAGTGTAGCTTTCTAAGCTCTTCGTGCTTTTTCTGCTGCTCGGCTGCGAACTCCTCATACTTCTCGGGGTTAAGCAGGTCGTTACAAACATTTACTACGAGTGAGGCGTCCTGAATGTGGCTTACGACGCCCTTGTATTTGGGGGCGATCTTGATTGCAGTGTGGGCCTTACTTGTTGTGGCGCCGCCAATGAGCAGAGGCGTCTTAAAACCCTGCC
>QIHJ01000126.1 GCA_003229065.1 Candidatus Dadabacteria bacterium | reverse complement strand
GTAGTGGCGGCCTATGCTCTTTGCGGTTTCGCTCATGTAGCCTCAATGGCCATATTCGTTGGTGGGTTGGCCGCTCTTGCTCCGTCCCGGAAAAAAGATATTGCGGGAGTGGGCCTGAGGGCCCTCGTGGCATCTACCTTGGCATGTTTAATGACGGCCTGCATAGCGGGCTTATTCTTCAGTAGTAAATCCATCCTGCTCGGTACGACCGTAGTACCTTAATAGAACCCTAAAAGAACCCATGTCTATAGTCCCCTAGTACGACGGGCTGTTGGCAGGAGGGCATACGGGCTTACATTAGGAATGCGAACATATGCACGAAACAAACGTTCGTATTAATAGTGTTGCCCAGGGGGGCAGGAAAGAAAATGCAAGAGGCTAAAACTAAAGAAAGGATTTTAGATTCCGCCGAGGAATTATTCGCTAAGAAGGGGCTCAAACATACCTCGGTACGTGATATAACAAGTGCGGCAGGCGCTCACCTGGCAGCGGTTAATTATCACTTCAAGTCCAAAGACGGGCTCTTAAGAGAAGTGGTTCAGCGGAGAATCGTGCCCCTTAACCGGGAAAGGCTCAGGCTCTTAGAAGATGCTGCCAAGAGATACGGCAAGAAAGCGGTACCGGTCGAAACTACTCTCCATGCGCTCTTAGCGCCGGCAATTAAGCTCTACTTTGAGAGGCCCCATTTCCTCAGTGTTACAGGGCAAATTGTCTCAGACCCCGATGATGAGGTTTATAAAATCTTTTTATTTCATTTTCAAGAGGTGTTTTCAGGATTTAAAGAGGCCTTCGCCGAATCTTTACCTCACATCGAAGAGGAAGAGATTATGTGGCGAATACACTTTCTCATGGGCGCAATGATACATACCTGGACTAGCCACAGTGGTTTAGAGAGGCTCTCGGGAGGGGTTTGCAGACTAAGCGATGAAGAGGAAACGATAAATAGATTAATCGCTTTTTGTGCCGCAGGTCTGAGAGCGCCCGAATACAATTATCCCCATGAGGACATTAAGGGAATTCAAATAAAAGGGAAAAGCTCAAAAAAGAAGGATTAACACTTAAGTTCATATAGAAATAAAGGAGACATAAAATGTTAAAAACCAGCTCTCATGAATCTGTACTTAATAAATTCGACAATGACTCTACAGACGCCATGCCCTTGGAATTACATGAGAATATTGTCCCGGAGGATGCTACATTCGAGCAGGATTATATTGTCGCCGAGCCCGCTGAGGAAGATTCGGATTCCGGCGTGTCGTATGAAGTTAAGTACGAGAATTTTAATCAGGAGCTAAGGCTCGTTAACGCCTATTTTAAAGAGGTGGGGACTGAGACTCTCTTAACGCCGAAAGAGGAAATCATCGTAGCGGCAAAGATTAAAGAGTGCGAGAATCAGGCATCAAATATTATTAAATCCTTAAACCGCTTTTTGGGAAAAGAGATAAAGGCAGATAATGACAGTGTGCTTAATGAATTGACGGAGTTAACGCAAGACTCGCCCCGCTCTCCACTCGAAAAAGAGAACTGGGAGAGTATTAAGAGGCTTACGGGTCTTTTAGATGCATATATGAAGGCTTCAGCAAGGCTTAAGAACCGTTTCGTTAAGTCAAACTTGAGGCTCGTGGCTAGTATGGCAAAGAAATACGTCGGCAGAGGCGTCCCCTTTCTCGATCTGATACAGGAAGGGAACCTCGGGCTTATTAAAGCCGTCGAGAGATTTGATCACACCAAGGGTTTCAGGTTTTCAACCTATGCCTGCTGGTGGATAAATCAGGCCATGACAAGGGGTGTATTTAACCAGACCAGAACTGTGAAGATACCGGCATATGTGCTTGAGAAAGCGGGTAAAGTATGGGCTGAGCGCGCGAGGTTCATTGATGAAAACGGCAGGGAGCCATATCCCGGGGAAATCGTAAAGAAAGTGAGTATGAGTCTTGAGAACGTTAAACAAATACTCGAATCTAAAAACGGGAACAACATAGTCCGCCTCGATTCCCCTGTGTGGAAGGGAGAAAGGGCGACCTTCATGGACTATATGGAAGACTCGGTTTCGTCTCCCGTCGATTCATTGATAGACGAAGTTTCAATTCCAGAGTGCGTAAAAGGCGCACTCTACATACTTGATGAAAAAGAGAGAGAGATCGTTCAGATGCGCTTTGGTATCGGCTGCGATAATACGTGCACGCTTGATGAAATCGGTAGAAAGTTCGGTCTGACAAGAGAGAGGATCCGGCAGATTGAAAAGAAGGCTCTTAAAAAAATACGGGATTCGGATTCGGCCCCTGCATTGAGAAGCTTGATAGATGCGTCTAACAATTAATAAATTGCGGACTAAGCTCCTAGCGGGTCATAATCAGCGGTTTCCTGACTATTTATAAAAAATTTAAAAAAACCTCTTGACATTAAATTCCCGAGTGTTATTATTTTACTGACTGGTCAACTAAGAGGGCCGATAGAACAGTGATTAGGTATTCTGCTTGACTTGTGTATAGTGGTAGTATGAAAGGGGATTCGAAAGAAATAAAGATAATCGGGTGAATAATGGGCCGTACGAGTGATGCAAAGGAAAAGATCATAGAAAGCGCAATCGAGCTTATCAGCTTAAGGAGCTATAACGCCGTTGGGGTGCAGGAGCTCTGCGAGCATTCAGGTGTTAAAAAAGGGAGCTTTTATCATTTCTTCCCCTCCAAAAGAGACCTTACTGTAATAGCGCTCGATCGCATGTGGGCCAATTTCAAAACCGGTATGCTCGATCCGATTTATAACTCCGAATCGACAGCCAGAGAAAAATTCCAGACGCTTCTCGAAAAATCTCACGAGTACCAGAGTGCCGATAAAGACTACAAAGGCTGCGTAACAGGATGCAGCATCGGAAACCTGGCTTTGGAGCTCAGCACACAGGACGAGGTGATAAGGCTTAAGATACAAGAGATATTTAAAGAATGGACGGGGTATTTTGAGAACCTTATTATAGACTCGATAAATGAAGGGGATCTCCCGGTAGAAACAGATCCCCATTCAACTGCACAGGCAATACTGGCTTACATAGAGGGGCTTTCCCTCTTGGGTAAAACCTATAACGACCCCTCGGTAACCAGCCGTCTGGGAGAAGGTATCATGCAGTTATGTATAACACGCAAGAAGGTTAAGAAAACGGCATAACAAAGCCGGCTCGGAAGCCATATATTTTTTTAGCGAGAAACATACCGACCGGTCAACTAAAATGAACATAGTCAGGAGGTATTAACGATGTATCACAAAAATATAAATAGTGAAAGACCATTAGCCGGGTTGAACGTTAACAGCGACGGGGCGCTCGGGCTTCCCCAGGGTATTTCAGACTATAAGGATATTTCAGAATATAAGGACGAAGAGCTGGTCCAGAGTTTCGTCGGTACTCAGGATGAAGACGCTTTTAATGAGCTTGTCAGTCGCTACAGCGATAAAGTCTACAGACTGGCGTACAGAATAACCGGTGATCCGACTGACGCAGAAGAAGTTCTTCAGGAAGTGTTCATAATCTTGGTCGAGAAGCTGGGTACGTTCCGCTCAGAGTCCAAATTCTCAACCTGGCTCTTCAGAGTGGCTTCCAATGCGAGCTATATGTTTTTGAGAAACACAAAGAAATACCAAAACGGCAGCCTGAGCCTCGATGACTACAAGCCTTATAACGATTACGGCGTACTAGAAGGTGTTGAGGAGAAGGACTGGAGTAGTACTCCCGATTACCAGCTTCTCAGCCGCGAGGGGACAGAGAAAATCGAGAAAGCCATAGGTGAGCTGCCCGAGGACTATAGGGTCGTGTTCCACATGAAAGACGTTGAGGGGCTGACCAGTAAGGAAATCGCCAAAATCCTTGGACTTTCGCTTCCGGCCGTCAAGTCCAGAGTGCTCAGGGCAAGGTTATTTTTGAGAGATAGGCTCTCGGAATATTTCTTTGAGGCGGGGGAGGGATAAGTCCTATTTATTTACTGCATTTTGGAGAACCGGACCGAGCTCTCCGCTCTGTTCCATTTCAACGCATATATCGCATCCGCCGAGGAACTGCCCGCCTACGTATAGCTGTGGTATAGTGGGCCAGTTTGAGAACTCTTTAATGCCCTGGCGTATTTCAGGGTCTGAAAGTACGTCTACCGCCTCATAATCCACACCGTGTGAATCAAGTATTTGCACGACCCTTGCGGAAAAGCCGCACTGTGGCATATCCTTTGTACCCTTCATATAGAGGACCACATTATTTTGCTCTATTTGTGAGTTGATTTTGTTCTTTATATCTTCTGACATATCTGCCTCCCGAATCTTTTTGTATCTGTGATGTAGAAGAAGATAGGTTTAATATTTCAGGTGCCGATCCTACTTTATATTTTCCCACTGCTCACGTGTATAAGTCTTCAAAGAAAGTGCGTGAATCCTTTCTTTCATAGCGTCTCCCAGTACCTCATACACTAGCTGGTGTCTTTCAAGCAGTGTTTTCCCGTCAAAATCCTCCGAAACGATTACCGCTTCAAAATGCGTCCCGTCTCCTTCAACGTTTACGTCTGCACCTGACATACCGCTTTCAATCATCTTCTGTATTTCACTTGGATCCATGGCGCTTAGTATAAATGTTTTTAATTCCCTTTCAAGGATCATGCAGTGTCTGTGGATGGCTTAATAACAACAGGGGCAGTTGTACAATAAAAAAAGTGAACCTATAATTCCCCTTATGAATATTAAGACTCTTGCCCTGATTCTAATAGTTTTACTCTTGGTAGTAGGCCTGTTTAAGTTTTTAGGCGCCAAAAGGGACGAGCACGCCAATTCACCCACCTATATAGAAAAATCAGTAAATGCGCTCAAACGGGTGGAGGCCATACAGGAGGAAAGGGCAAAAACTATTCTTGAGCAGGAGCGCGAGCTCGAAAGCTGGGAATAGATTAATACCATTGTTTGCACCCACATGATACTTAGGTAGCCTTCCCTGAGCAGTATCCCTCATAGCACTCAGGAGGAATTACAATGAAAGTAAGTGAGATTATGTCTTCTCCCGTAATGACCGTAAAGGGAGATCAGACTCTGGAGCAGGCGGCACAGCTTATGCTGGATAACAATATAGGAGGCGTTCCCGTAGTGGACGACGATGGGAAATTGATCGGTATTGTCACAGAGTCTGACTTTTCGGCGAAAGAGCACGCAATACCGTTCTCCAGGATCTACGCCCCTCAGCTATTTGGGGAATGGATGTCCAAAGAGGGCGTCGAAAAGGCTTATGAATCGGCACGTAAAATAACTGTAGATAAGATCATGAGCGCCCCTGTTATTACAATAACCAAGGAAGATACGGTAGCCGAGGCGGTGAGAATTATGCTCGATAAACGTATCCATAGAGTATTGGTTACAGAGCAAGATTTCCCTATCGGCATCTTATCGAGACACGACCTCCTTAAATTGGTCGTAAGGGATACAAAGGACTGAGCTCTCAATATGAGCAGGTTCGGCGTAAGCCCTGAAAAAGAATCAGCGCTTGAGAAAAAGATGTCCGAGCTCGGCATCCGGGAAGGGGATATTAAAGAAACGTTTATCCGCTCAGGCGGCCCGGGGGGTCAGAACGTAAACAAGCTCTCAACTTGCGTTGTGCTAAAGCACATACCCACAGGAATAACCGTAAAAGCCCAGAAAGACCGCACGCAGGGTATAAACCGATTTTTGGCAAGACGCTCTTTGCTCGAAAAATTTGAAGAGCAAGCCCTTGGCCGTATGTCACCACAAAATAAAAAAATAGAGAAGATAAGGAAGCAGAAAAAAAGAAGGAAAAGAAGATCGAAAATAAAGCCTGAGAACGATACCGGTTCTTAATATTCAATTGCCTGATTTTATTAACAGCACATTTGCGCCGTTCCTTAAGACTGTAAATTTTTGCTTAATCCGAGACATTTCCTTCCCTCTATAAAGGTTTAGGTATAATATTATACAAGGGTTGTTAGCCTAGGTTAGAATAAAGAATCGTTATTATAAATAAGCAGCAGCAAATATGATTTTATCCACTATCTTATTTGGAGGGAGGCAAAAATGGCGATTGCGGGAAAGAGGATTCCATTCTATCTATTAGTTATACCGGTTTTATTAATTTTAACCATATTGGTGAGTTTGAGCGGCGCAGTCAACGGCCCGCCTGAGCAATCCGTAAATGTACTTACTGAGAACGATTTCGTGGAAGATCCCGGGTTGTTCGCACTGCCCGAGAACGAGATTGTCGCGGTATTCCTGGAATCCCCTCTATCCACTGACGAGCCCAATGACACAGGGGAAACCGGTATTGACATAATTCCCTATATCTACGAAAAGACGATTGAGCAAACATTCTGCTGGGACGATGGTAATCCTGCTGCAGAGCACTTTATGACTCTGATTGATATCTCAGGGGCTTCGGTAATTACCGTACATGCGGGCGGAGACTGCGTCACGGAGACGATCACCGAAGGTGACTATGAGATGCATGTTGTCCATGATGGAAAGAGTGATAGAAGGGTTGCCGTATTTATAGTTCCCGAGGAAGACAAGTCTCTTCTGACCACCTTATCTGA
>QIHJ01000307.1 GCA_003229065.1 Candidatus Dadabacteria bacterium | reverse complement strand
GACTGGCGTTACCCGTGCAAGAACCTGGTTCACGACGGTGAGTACTGCGAGTTATAGGGCGTAAAAAGGTTTGGTTGCCGCTTGACGTTTTGGGAGACCGTAATGAAAAAATACTTATTCAATGATTCAAAAGAGTTAGCAGGGCAGCTTGCCCGAGACTTCAGCGCGGCCGTAAGCGAGAAGGCAGCTTCAGGTGATTCTCTGACCGTAGCTCTCTCAGGCGGCCATACTCCGAAAACGTTTTTTGAGATCTTAGCCGATCAGTACCGTGAAAGCATATCTTGGGGTAATGTCGTGTTTTTCTGGGGCGACGAGAGGTGCGTGCCTCCCGACAACGACGAAAGCAATTATAAAATGACAAATATCGCGCTTCTTTCAAAGATAGTCATTCCTTCAGGCAGCATTCACAGAGTACTGGGCGAAGACCCTCCCCATAACGAAGCACTCAGGTACGAAGAAGAAATTAAAGAGTTCATCCCGTTATCGGCAAACGGTTTTCCCCGTTTCGACTGGATATTCCTGGGTATGGGCCCGGACGGGCATACTGCGTCTCTTTTCCCGGGAGCCCCTACGCTCGAGGAAAGGGAGAAAGTCTGTGTCGTGGCAACTCACCCGGAAACGGGACAAAAGAGAATAAGCGTAACTTTTCCGGTATTAAATAACGCAAAGAGAGTCTCGTTTCTCGTAGCCGGAGATTCAAAGATCCCTGTGCTTAAAGAGATTATGGAGAAGGGCGATAAGCCCCTTCCATATCCCGCCTCTATGGTAAGCCCCGAAGACGGCGTTCTCGAATGGTACCTGGACAAGGCTGCTGCCCCGGAGCTTTGATTCTGGCTCTGAAACTACTGTGCGAGCCATATGTATCTGGCAACGAAGAATAAAGAGAATACCTAGATAAGCCAGTGGACCTCTTTACCCCTGCCGCTTAGCACTTTTAATAACACATAGGAGATTACCCCAAACGATATCCCCTTACTTCCTGATTACGAGTATTTTATCAATTGTGATAAAAAAGTATAATTACCCGACCGGTATGTGATTTTAATATCCGTGGGATTCGTGGAATAGATGCCTGAATACTTGGAAATACTATTGCTCTTCGGTGTAGGTGTGGTGGCCGGCGTAATTAACGTTATGGCAGGTGGGGGCTCAAGTCTAACCTTGCCCGCTCTTATTTTCTTGGGGCTTGATAGCGCTGCTGCAAACGGCACCAACAGGGTCGGGATTTTGATACAGAGCCTGTTCGCGACTCTATCGTTTCGTAAAGAGAAGATATCCGGATTAAATCTGAGCCTGAGACTAGCTGCCCTCACCATTCCCGGGGCTATCCTGGGGGCTATAATCGCAGTCAGAATAAGCGATGAGTGGTTTGAAAGAATCCTTGGCTTGATAATGATTGGAATAGTCATTTCAATGATTGTCCCTAAGTCTAAGAATGGTATTACAAGCGAGGAAGGGAAGAAGACTTGGCTTATATATCCGATAATGTTTGCAATAGGGTTTTACGGTGGGTTCGTTCAGGTTGGAGTCGGGTTTTTGATTATGGCCGCACTATATCATCTGCTAAAAATAAACCTTGTATTCGTAAATATGCATAAGGTCTTTATCACTTTGATTTTTACAATACCCGCCCTCTTTATTTTCATTTGGACAGATAATGTAGACTGGCTGCTCGGACTTGTACTCGCTGTGGGAAACGGTCTTGGAGGCTGGTGGGCGGCCCGTATATCTGTAAGGGGCGGTGAGAAGATAATACGCTACGTGCTAATTCTCGCTATACTTATTATGTCCTTAAAGCTTCTGGGCTTGTTCTAATTATATCGTATTCCCTTACTAAGAATTTGGTTGAACGTGTGATATATCACTTATCAATTGGCAGTGTCAATAAAATCAAAGCCTCTTGGTTCCTAAGTAATCAGAGCTTGAAAATAGTTTTGTTTGCGCATGCCGCCGTTGTGGTTGTAAACTGTAATCGGCATATGTATTAAGCGCCCGGGATCAATTAGCGGGATTGAATAGGGGCACATATGAAAATATATGAGCTTGTCGAGACTATCCTCAGTAAAGAGAAGAAGCATCCGTATATTCTGGCTATGGAGGGGATGATCGGGAGCGGTAAGAGTTATGAGGCCGAGAAATTAACAGAGCTTCTTGAGCGCAAATCTCTACTCTTATCGACTGATCTGTTTGTCACTGTTCCAAGAAGCGAATGGGCCCGCAGACTCGGAGAAGACGGTTTGGACCTGAAAGATTGGTACGATCTGCCGAAGATAAAAGATACTCTTGAGTCAATAAAGAATGAAGAGTCTTTTAAGGTCAGAGGGCTATATAACCTTTCAAACGGTAAGTTCGACGACGAGCTTGAAATAGAGGCAGGGGGTTGTGAATATATGATACTCGAAGGTCTTTTTTCATGTAATGAATATCTTGACGATAAAGTCGATCTTAAAATATTTATCGACGTGTCTCCCGAGACCGCACTTCAAAGGGCGCATGAGAGGGACGAGAGCGTAAGACATTTGGACCATAACGGGTGGCTTCAGAAAAAGGACATATTCTATAACCACTACCTGCCTTACTTAGAAGCGCACAAGGAGAGGGCCGATATAGTGCTTGAGGTCGATGATTGAGGCGGTTTCTTATTTATGCTCAGCGTCGTGGCGGTGGGCACGCCCGAGGTAAACGGCAAGTGCTCCACCCTCTACATAAATCGTCTGACCTGTTATATACGCCGCGTCGTCACCGGCGAACATTATTGCAGGGGGAGCCATCTCTTCAGGGTTGGCCATACGTCCTTCCGGTATCCCCTCAGACATCCATTCCCTGTACTCGGGGTCAGCCGAGCTTGAGAGAGGCGTCTTGGTAGAGCCCGGGCTTATGCAGTTAACCGTAATATTATGCTCTGCTAGATCGGCGCCCATGACCCTCGTCATATGTATCACGCCCGCCTTGGCCACATGGTATGCAATTGAAAGCGGGTGGAAATCCATCACACCGGCAACGGAGCCGATATTTATTATCCTGCCCGGCGTCCCTTGTTTTATTACCTGTTCGGCAAAAATTTGAGATAAGAAGAATCCGCTCTTTAGGCTTATATCAAGTATTTTATCCCAGCTCTCCGGTGTAACTTCGAAGAGACTCTCTCTTCTTGAATAACCCGCGTTATTAATCAGTATATCTACTTTACCGTAAGCTTCGAGCGTGGCATTAAGCATTTTCTTCTGCGCTTCCAGATCCGCTACATCAAGAGTGTAGTAGATAGCTTCTCCGTCCATTCTCTTTATTTCTTCAACAGTTTCCTGACATTTGTCCTCATGAAGCGCCGCTATTACCACCTTGGCCCCTTCCCTCACATAGCCAAGCGATATGGCTTTCCCGATCCCGGAAGAGCCGCCCGTCACAATCGCAACTTTGTCTTTGAGTCTCATTTTATATTCTCCTCATAAGTTTTAGATACGACCTTAACATACTTATATATATCCTCTGAATTTACAAGGGCTTTAATTAGATTGGAAATATCCAGAAATATTTAATAAAGCTGAGGGAGTTTGCTCTTCCAATACGGGCATTCACCGTATACGGAAAAGAGATTACTCCTGTATAACTCTCTCTCTGTACAAGTCTTTAATGTCCTCAATCATTTGAGTATAATTATAGATAGCTTATGCATATATCTGAGGTGAATAAATGCGTGTAATAGTTGCGAAGCCCAGGGGTTTTTGCGCCGGGGTGGACAGGGCGATCGAAATAGTGGAGCGTGCGCTCGAAATGTACGGGCCGCCGATTTACGTGCGGCACGCGATCGTGCACAATAAGCGCGTCGTAGAGTCTCTCAAGAATAAAGGTGTGAGGTTCGTAGAGTCTCTGGATGAAATAGAGGATAAAGGTGCAAAGGTGATATTCAGCGCTCACGGCGTTAGCCCCCAAGTATGGAAAGATGCCCGGGAGAACGGTCTTGAAGTCGTAGACGCGGTGTGTCCGCTGGTCACAAAGGTGCACAATGAAGTAAAATACTACGCTGAGCAGGGTTACACGATAATACTCATAGGGCACAGAAACCATGTTGAGGTTATAGGCACGAGCGGCGAGGCCCCCGATAAGGTAATAGTGGTAGAATCCGTAGAGGAAGCACATAGCCTTTGTGTATCCGACCCCGATAAGATTGCCTACGTTACCCAGACCACTCTGAGCGTGGACGATACCAGGGAGATCGTGGAGACGCTAAAACGAAGATTCCCCAAAGTACTAAGACCTTCAAAGCTAGATATATGCTACGCTACGCAAAACCGTCAGGACGCGGTGAAAGCTCTTTCCAAGCATGCCGACATGATATTTATTATGGGCTCCCCCGAGAGCTCGAATTCAAACCGTCTGGTCGAAGTCGCTAAAGCAAACGGGGTCGAGAGGGCGTTTCTTATTGAGGGCGCTCAGAATCTGAGTCAGGACATGTTTAGTGAAAATATGGTAGTCGGCTTGAGCTCTGGGGCCTCTACACCAGAGACAGTGGTTCTGGAAGTTATTAAGAAGCTTGAAGAATTCGGAGCTAATAGCGTACGTGAGCTTGACGGGAAAGAAGAGAATACCAGGTTCCCGTTTCCGGATTCAATCAGGTTCTCAAGCGTCGCTAATCCTTAAAGCGCGCAGGCTTTTACGAGTTGCAATCGTGCTTTACTGCGCTCATACGGGCAATTCACATTAATCTCCCATATAATTGTATGTTGAAGTTATAGTCCGGGATAAATCTAATTCAGCAGGCTTTTTAGCGCATAACTACGCTCTGAACGGGCGAGCTTGCCCAGCGCTTCACTTTCAATTTGTCTGATCCGCTCGCGGCTTAAACTGTATTTACTGGCGATTTGATCAAGCTTGTGGTCGTCCTCGTAGTCGATACCGAACCTCATTTTGAGTACATCCCTTTCTCTTTCGTTAAGTATGCCGAGTGATCCCCTGATCTCTTTTTTTATAGATCTAATCGTTAAATAGAATTCCGGCCGTTTGCTCTCAGGATCAGGAGCGATGTCAAGATATGTCTTTGACTCACCGTCTTCTGAATTAAGCTCTATCGGGACTACAAGGTCTCTGCCGTGTAAGATTGTCTTAACCGAGTCGACGGATACTTTTGCTTCCCCGGCAATTTGCTCGGGCTCTGCTGTAGTGTCTCGGTTATGCTCTATCTTATTTTTCGCCTTATATACTTTAGACGTCATTTCCTGAAGATAAACTGGTATGGGGATCACATGGGTCTGCTCCATTGTCGCTCTCGATAGCGCCTGGTGAATCCACCATGCGGCGTATGTAGAGAACTTAAACCCCTTTGTATGATCGAACTTAACAACGGCTTTCATTAACCCGATGTTTCCTTCCTGGATAAGGTCCCCGAGCGGGAGTCCCTTGCCCAAATAACGGTTCGAGAGCTCGATTACGAGTCTCAGGTTGGATTTTATAAATTTGTCCTTAGCTTCTATGGATTTTGATTCATATAAGTGTTTCAGCGCCTGGAGTGTTTTTTTGTCGCTTTCGGATTTATTCAAGTAAGATTTTGAGCCGAGAGTTTTATTGATTTTATCCGTCTTTTCGGTGCAAATCTTTATCTTTGAGGCGAGGATGGCTTCATCCCTTTTTTTGAGAAGCCCTTCAGAGCTCAGGTCTTTGAAGTAAGCGGACAATAGTCTGTAATTGGGATCAGGTGTGTTGTCGGGCTCTATTTTATCGTGGCTTTGCCTCTTATCTTCCTGATCCTCCATTTCCTCGAATTCAGAATCCAAAGAGTGCTCAAGCTCATCTGAACCTGTGATATCGACGCTAATAAATTCTGCTTCCTGATCGTAGGCTGTCAGTTGTTTTAATTTCATAATCGTATATCCGTAACCGAATTTATATCAATCTTGATTATTCTTAGCTAACCTAATATTTAGGATACCTAAATAAATATAATAAATTTTTTTGGCTTTTCAAGTTAATTTTTGCTGTAGTAAGGACATTCCTTGCATATGTCTTCTTCGCTCAGCATGATATGGAGACTATCGCAGTAATGCGGTTTTGACTCGCCTAGGTAGTGGTCTCTCTTGAAATAACAGCAGGCTGTACATATATCACCTGTGTAGATGAGGCCTATATCTATCAGCTTCTCGGATATCCTTTCGAGCAGTTTCTCAAGCATTTCCTGCTCTTCTGAGCTGAACTCGGATACAATATCCTCAATCTCATACCCTATGCTTTCGACCACGCCGACTGCTTTTCTTCCAGCCGGGTTTAGTTTTAGGTGCACCTTTCTACGGTCGTCCAAACCCCTGACTCTGCGGATCAGGTCTTTCTTCTCAAGGGAGTCCACAACTCCGCTCACCGTAGCGGGCGTACATGAGAGGTACTTGGCTATGTTGCCTACGGTGATGGCGTCGTTACGCGTATAGTTAATAAATAGCAGCACTTTTACTTGTGCGGGAGTGAGGTGCTCGTGTTTACTTTTTTCCCAGAGTATGTTCTTTACAGCCTGTCCTATATAGAAGAATGACCTTGTTATCTGACCACTGTATAGAGGATCGAAAATAGACATATATCTACCTAGTTGTTAGGATACCTAAACATAGTCACTATAACAAAGCTATCTGAATATATCCGGGCCGAATTCTTCTCCGCCGTAAAGTCTGTTGCTTCTCTCTTTGAAAAGGGGTTGTCTCAGCCGTGAAGCCTTAACCCTCCCTCAGGCTCTGCGAAAAATGCGATAGCCTTACCTTGTGCCTCAGGACAAACTCGGAGGTACTTGTAAAGTATGTCTGACACTGACTCCTCGCTGAATTCGTTTGTAACTAAAGCTGTTACGTAAGAGCCGTTTATAGTGCTCCCGTACACTCCCTCGGTGGAGCTTATGATTTTATGAAGCATTATGGGCCCGACGCTCATCTTCTTTTCGATATCGACTGTAGCGCTGCATGATTCATTCATGAGTCTTCCGAAGCTCTCCAGATCTCCTTTTCTCCAGGCAAGCAGTCCGTTTTGAACACGCCCGGCTTCGCTGAAATAATGCTCCGCTCTTCTTCTCAGCTTACCGGGCAGTCTCTTGGAGTTAGAGTAATAAACTTCTGACGGGATGTCCGAGAGCTTATCTCTTGAGTTAAGTCCGGCCATGATCCCCAAGAAACCCGAGGCCTCTCTGCATTCATCCAGGCGTCTATCCATATCATTTTGGGGTTCTTCAGCAATCTGTCCCGAACAAGCGATAAGAACCTTAAAATCTTCACCGAATCTCGGTCCGGGGTGTGCCGATACTTCGCCCGAGCCCGTATGTACATGGAGCATGCAGTCATATCTTCCGTTTAGAGTGGACAATTGATCCAGGGGGCCTGAGCTTTGCTTCAGGTAATCGTTTTTTATTCTTGTCACGAATTCCGCGTATTCCCAGTCTAGCGGCTCAATATTATTTGCCCTGGCAATGGCGTTTAGGTAGGCGAGGCATTCTGATGAAGAAGTCCCGAGCCCGGCACCGGGTAGAGTCCTGTATACGGCGCC
>QIHJ01000425.1 GCA_003229065.1 Candidatus Dadabacteria bacterium | reverse complement strand
GGTATCGTTAAGTACGTCCTCAGACAGGGCCTTCGTATCCTCGGGTATTCCCTGAGTATAGAAGGGGCCGATTGCCTTTGCGAGCTCTTTTGAATAGCCCTGTGGGTTTGAGATCGGAAGCGCCGGGGCTTCGGGGTCGATGTTTACGGGTGTGACGTACAGCTTTATATTAGGCCTTATTTCCTTTAAGTAAAACATCGCTATACCTTTTGCTTTCTCAATATACGGTATAATTTCATACTCTACCGTTACCCAATCGCTCCACTCGCCCTGGTTGAGGATTATCTCATTATCCTGCACACTGATTTTGGCAACAGGGTTCTCAGGGTCGATAAAAACTTCGAAGTCTACATTTACCTCAGGTGTGTCTTTCTTAAATGTATTTTTAGGACCTGGAAGCGTGCTTTTGAAACTATTATTCACCACGCTTACAGGAAATACCACGCCCCCTGAAATATCCTCGAACTTATCTCCTTTCTCATCCGTATAGTATGAGAACGTACCGTATGTGCCTCGTATGTCGGGTGTACCCATTCCCGAGAGTTGATGAGCCTCTCCCTCGACTGTAGGGAAGTTCGCCGGTACCCTGAAAATAGTCGTAGTAACCCCGTTCTCTGTAAGATATTCCCAGAAAGCCTTTCCCTGACGAAGCAGTTTCACTTTGCCCGATGACAGGGGAATCACCCAGTCGCCCAGGCTTATAGCGGTTTCTGCAGCTTCGGTCTTTGAAGTAGACAGGTACGGGAACATGGTCTTCGGGTCACGGTGAATGAAGTCGAATATGCCGTGCCCGCCCGGGTTCATTCCGGTTATGAAATTCGACCATGCCACAGGGCTTTGAGGGGGGATACTCGTTGCAAGCTCTTTAAAATCCCCCGTTTCACTCAAAATCTTAAAACTCGGAAGCTTGCCTTCTGACATTAGCTTCCGGAGAATTTTCGGGTCCATGCCGTCAAAGCCGATCACTATCAGCTTTTTCTCCGGATCTTCCGACTTACTTGCTGCAGTATTTGCACTCTCCCCGCAGCCTGCCGTAATTACGCACAAGCTCATGGCAAATGTAAGCGATACGGATAAGAATATTTTTCGTAAGTTTTCTATAATCATGTGGGTGTATATAAATAACTTTCCGTACTTGTGGCTAATACTAATGCTCAACTAGATTATACCGCTTTTGCTTCTTTATTTTCTCTGTGCCTAGGATCTATTTCATCTCCAAGGTTTTGTGATCCTATAAGCGGCGTGCCTTTCATGTATTTGGGTATTTCAACGCCGAATAAATTGAGCACTGTGGGGGCCATATCGTTTAGGTGCGGGTTTTCTTTTGATATTTTACGGTTTATAAATAAGACTCCCGGTACTATACTCGGATCGACACAGTGATCTCCGCTCCAGTGCTTGGTGTTATCTTCAAACACAGCGTCCGTCACGCGCCCTACAGCGCATCCCCACGAGCTTCTATAGCCCGCGTTGTAACCCACCAAGAGGTCAGGGGCATCGTATTTGTAAGGTCCTGAATGAGCACGTTCCGTATCCAGTACCTGTCTTATGGATATACCGCCGGTCTCTTCGTCTAAGAGCCCAGTTAGTTTCTCGATCATCTCATTCTTGAGCGCTTGAAGCTCCTCTCCTTCCTCTACTATTCCTTTTGATTCTCTTCCCTTCCTGTTAATAAAGATACCCGCAAGTCCGAGCGAAAATGCTTTTGTTCTTTCCCAATCCACATTTGCAAGCCAGTCTCCGCTCTCAGTGTTTCCGTCTATAAGGGACAGGTAGCCTTCTTTATAGAGCCAGCTGTTTAAGTTTACGCCCCTTCTGAACTGCGTGAACCCGTGGTCCGATATGACGCCCAATACGGTTTTGTCATCCGTTTTTTCAAGGGCTTTTCCTATTAGAGCGTCCATTTTGATGTATAGCTCTTCGATTACCTTTTTATATTTCTCAACTTCCTTCCCTCTATTGGCGGGATGCTCCGGGTCCAGGCAGCGGAAAAACATATGCTGCACCCGGTCCGTTGTATCGAATACGCATGTTACAAGTCCTCTGGGTGTTTTCTCAAGTGCGTTCAGAAACATTTTTTCACGTTCTTCGTACAGGAGGTATGACTGTTCCAGGAAAGCGTCCTCATCTATCACGCCCTCGTTAAGCGCCCAGGTGTCCTCGGCAAGCCCCAGTGTGCCGTACGAGCCTAATAGCTTTGCCAGATAAACAGAGAATATAAACGGGTGCGATATAGGTAAAGCAGGCTCTTCGGGGTCGATGTTAATCGGAGTCACATACAGATCAAAGCCCGGGGCTAAACTGTTTATATAGAATCGGCAGATACCGTGCACTTTTATTCCCAACCCCGCTTTAAAGGCAATTCTGATCCAAGGGGAATAGGTCTTAGGCTCGAGCTCAAAGCTCTCACCAGATATTTCAATCCTGGCTTTACCCTTTTCTTTATCAAGTTTTATTTTAAGAGGGAGTTTGAGCTCGCCCCCGTTTTTAACCAGGTGATTTTCAGGCCCCACAAGCTCCGTCTCAATAACACCGTTCTTGAGCTCGACAAAGCGGCTTTCACCCCCAGTCTCTATATTTGTTCTGTCTCTATCCGTTGTATAGTGAGAGAATGTTCCCTGTGAGCCTCTCAAATCGGGAACGCACATCCCGGACAACGCGACGCCGTTAAATTTCTCGGGCGGAAATGTGATCGGCACTCGTATTATCGAGCTGAATATCCCGTACTTACCGAGTATCTTCCAGAAAGGCTGACTTTTTCTAAGAAGCCGCATCTTGGGTTTCCCAAGAGGTATCATATACTTTCCGATCGGAAGCACTTTGGAAGCCTTCCCTATGTCTGCCGAAGTTAGCATCGGCTGATAGGTGCATGGGTCCCGTGTGATAAAGTCGAAAATGTTGTGATGGGAGGGGTCAACCCCTGTCATAAATGACGACCATGCCACCGGTGATATCGAAGGGTAGCTTGTTCCAAGCTTTGTAAAAGTTCCCTCAGCGCTCAACTTTTTAAAATTCGGCAGCTTGCCCTGATCCATGAACCCCTTTGTAAGCTCAGGGTCCATTCCGTCAAGCCCTATTATTATTACTCTTTTTATGTCCGTCTTTGTTTTAGGTCCTTTTCTGAAAATCCTCCTTACCATAAAGCGGAGCGGCCAGGAGAGCAGGTAAAAAACCGCAAGCGCAAAAGTAAGAAGCAGTACCAGGAAAGACGACAGAAAGGCAAAGCCCGCCCCGGGGCCTATGTAGCTCAGCGCAGGCTCTGTTTGAGCTGCGTAAATACATAAGAAAAATACGGGAGCTAAAAAAAATATTCTCAACCTGCTAAAATCCGGACATCCTGTAATCTTTTTCAACATGGCGTATAAGGTCATACAATGTAATGTATTCCCGGGCTAAGGACAAATAGCTTAGGCGGTAGTTGTTACTGAATATAATCCAATGCTTTTAATTTTTCTTTCTTGTCTTTACTGAGCACTACCTCCTCGGCATTTTCTACACCGTACTCCGTACCGAGTTTTTTTGCTTTCTCATTGTACTTTTTCAATATACCCCGTGCTTGTAATACTCTCCCCTCATCACTTAGCTCATTTTGCTCATCGGGGTCGTTCTGCAGATCGTAGAGCTCCTCTTCATTTGAAATGAGAGAGCGTATATATTTCTTATTACCGAATATAAGGGATTCTCTGTCCTCATAATATAGAAGCCCGGTGCTTACGAGCGGCTCCTCACTAATTTCATTACCTTTACCCTGCATCAGCGGGTATAAAGATCCTGCAATCAGGCGGTCTCTATCGTACTCTATACCGCTTGCGTCCAGTATTGTGCGCATCAGGCTTTGAGTGCTTACCCTCATTTTTTCTTCTTTTACCTGATTTTCTCCGGGCAGCTTTATAATAAGCGGCACCTGTATTACTTCATTATAAAGCGCGTGTCCGTGCTCAAAGCCTCCGTGGTCCCAGAACTCTTCCCCATGGTCGCTTGTCAGTATTATAAGCGAGTCCTCATACAGTCCGGACTTCTTTAAATATTCAAAGAGCCTGCCTAGATTATCGTCCACGTATCGAACCTCGGCGTCATAGAGCTCCTTAATCCATTCTCTTTCCCTCTCGGTCGGTACCAAATGCCCGCTCCGTATGTGTTTTGCTCCGTTAAATTCCATCCCGATGCGGGGCGGCGGCTCACTCTTATCGGCAATATAAGCCTCGGGGGGCGCATAGGGCTGATGTGGATCGAAGTAATGGACCCAGAAGAAGAAATCCTTATCCCTTTGTTCTTCAAGCCAATTAATCGACAAATCCGTTATATCTTCGGTCGAGACGTCGTTCCTGAGATTCTTCCCAAACGCAAAATTTATCAGCGCCCTCCCGAACGACCTAACATACCTGCTGAATTTGGGGTAGTGGTAATAATCAACGAACCCCTGATCGATATTGTACTCCGGATGAAGAAAGATATTTCTAACAAGAGCCCCTGTATAGTACCCGGAACCCAGCATATACTCGGCAGTGGTTTTAAATTTCTTAGGTAATTTCGAGCTTGCTTTGGTGGTCAGATGGGTTCCGGGCGGAAGCCCTGTCATTATTGAGGCGAATGCCGGCAGAGTCCACGGTGAGGATGAGTATGCATTTTTAAACAGCACCCCGTCTGCGGATAGCCCGTCGATATTGGGGGTTTGTACACTTTGACTGCCGTATGAGGACAGTACGTCTGTTCTTAATGTGTCCACGGTTATCAGAATTACGTGCTTAATACCACGCTCTGATGATTTTACGCTTGATTTGCTCACGCTTTTACTCGGTGCAATATTATTTCTTTTTTGATCTACGAGAACAGCAAGCAGACTTCCTAGAACTATAAGCAGCATTATTACTGTAAGCACACTCAGTGCTCTCAGCTTTTCCGCACTGATATAAGAAAGAGCCCCTATTGTGACTAGCACAGAAGCTATATAAGCCCCGTATAATATCATGACCGGTACTGCCACGAATTTCTGAAGGAAAATAAAAAAGAGAGTCACCCCGAGTATTATCGGTATGATTAGACTTGCCTTCAAGCCCGTAATACCGGGGTTTTTTACCTCTATAATTTTTGTCAGGGCAAGATAGATTAATACTGCTATAATAGCTGAGACCGTAAGTATAAAAAGAAGGCTGAAAATTCTATCTATCGGCTGTCTTCCGATAAGCATCTCGTAATTTAAAGATATTGATATTACCGTGATACCGATCAAAAACCCGCTTGAAATAGCGGAGCTTTCAATATTCAGCTTGAACCTACTTACCAGTCGGCACACAATTAAGTACCAGCTTGCCATATAACAAATAAAATAGAATCCTGTAGTGACGGCAAGGGGGATTAATATCGAAGAAATCGACAGAAATCTATAATCCTGGGACTTGAGCCCGATACAAATATCCAACAGCCCGAATGTTATTCCCATAGAGAGGGCTGTAATTAGAATTACTCTATTTCTGCTAGTATCAGTCTTTGCCATAAACTTAGCCGCGCCGGACAATACACCAAATCCGGTTTATGGATTATATATTTCCCAACTCTGTTTTACTACAGGCTAACCCAATATACTCTTTAGTTTTGAGATAATCCCCTTATTCTCATATTGCGTTATGCTCTTTCCGACAATATCTTCCTCAAACTTCATGCCGAAGAGATCGAGCACGGTCGGGGCAATATCGTATATTTCCATTCCCTCTTTATACCCTGTCTCTACGTTGCCCAAACTGCACCCCGTATCATTTAATATGAAAACCCCGTTCCAGTCGTGGTTTGCCTCATCAGAGCCCGTGTCGTTCTCAAACGTGTGAATGCCGCCCATTCCGACACTCCCCACAGAGCGCCATCCGAGATCCCCGAAATACACGATCAGATCAGGTGCGACGCCGTTTACCTCTTTGTACAGCTCCTCGGGTCTGTAGGCTTTTGTCCCGATATTCCCGCCCTCGGGGTCTTCAATGGCCTCTAGTTTTTCAATCAGCTCCGAGCGTACTTTTTCATAATCTCCGGGCTCTATAGTACCCTCGGGCTCTCTGCCCTTTACGTTCAAAAATAATCTTCCGTAATATCCCCCTTCTCCCCATGCCGCCGTACTGCTCCAGTCAATCTCGGTATCGGCAAAGCGCGTAGGCTCGTTCGGGTAGTTTTTCAGAACCAGATAGCCTTCTTTTATTAGCCATTCGTTAAAGCAGATACCGCCTTCCATTTTCCTTGCCCCGTGGTCCGATAGCACCATAACTACGGTATCTTCGGGTACGAGCGCCAGCAGCTCCCCGATCTCCCGGTCACAGTATTTGTAGTATTCCTTTATCGAGTTCTCAAAGGGGTTCCCTGAAACATATTTCGGGTGCTCTTTATCCATATAGCTCCAAAACCCGTGGTGAATCCTGTCCACACCCATCTCTACGAGCATGAAGAAATCCCATGGTTTTTGCGTAATAAGGTGTTTTGCAAGCTTAAAATGCATTTCGGTCTTATCGTAAATTCGGCCCAGGAGCGCCTCTTTATCGACTGTTCTGAAGTCCTCCACATCGAGCACGTATCCGGGGGTAACCTCTTCAATTTCGTCCTTAAGAGCGATCGGGTAAGTGTAGTTGCTCTTCGTATCGGGTGCCAGGAACCCGCTCACTACACATCCGTTTACGGGCTTTGGAGGGTAGGTCTGCGGCACGCCCAGTAGAACAACTTTTTTGCCCGCCCGGGAAAGCT
>QIHJ01000185.1 GCA_003229065.1 Candidatus Dadabacteria bacterium | reverse complement strand
AATCTCAATTAGAATATTTTCACGCTCGGCCTCTTGAACACCGTCCTCCTCTTGAGCGCTTTCCCGTAGGAGCTCCTGATCTATCTCCTCACTGTCTAAAAACGAATTTCCGGGCTCAATTGCAACTTTCGTTTCTTCGCTCTTCGTTCCCGGGCTTATATCATGGACACGAACGGGTATATCGGCCTCTTCACCCAAATAGAGACTCAGGTAATCGATCACACTGTCCAGTGTGGACCGGCTGACCATGGGATTTTTACTGAGAGCTTCCACGATTTCAGACGAACGGACAATTCTCTGGTGGTTATTTGAAATAAGCTCCAGGAGCTTCTGTGAATCCGTATGTTCGGCAAGATACGATATGGTGAGATCGGAGCTGGAGTTATTGACTATTATTTTCTCGAGCTCAGACTCAAGTAGAGACGTTCTTCCGAAGTAATCCAGGACCTGAGCTGGCGAGTTCGCATCGGAAAGGACCGTGGATATTACTTCCCCTGGTATCTCGCTTAAAGACTTTTTTGCCTCGTCTGCTATTTCCCGGTCCTCGTCTTCCGTCAGTAAAAACAGAAGGTGCGTAAGCTCACCGGGGCTAAAGGGTATAAGGCCCCTGGCCGCGGTCAAGCGAAGCTCTTTTGGCTCGGAGCGGTCTACGTACTTTTTTAGCGGCTCAGGAATAGATTCAGACATATTTTTCCACCTTGAACATTAAGTGTATAAAAAAACCCGTTCTTGTTCAATATAACCGTATTTCCCCGCAATACATGACGAAATTTGTAAAGATTTCCCCTTAATTCTAAAGAGGCAAAAGGAAAAAATAAGCAATTGAGGGAAGTTACAAAAATGTCTGCTCCTGGCATAGTTTTTGCCATATAAATAATAATATAATATTCATGTAGATTTGAGCAATTATACATGTTATACAATCATCATATCCACTATGCATCAAAGCTTGGAGAAGCAAAATGATTAAGGAAGCAGCAAATCACGCAGAAAACGATACGGAGCAATCAAGCAGCGTGACCCTAAAATGGAGTGACATACTGGAAAGCGCTTTTGATTATTACTATACGGAGTATATTCCGGCCTGGACGCTCAGTGAAACCCGCCATAGCAATCCAGGGGACAAGCTCTTTATATCCAAGAAGAATCAGCAGTGGGTAAGCTGGGAAACTGTTGACGATGCCGACAGGCCGCATATTGCGACTTTATTTGATCTGCTGCCCGACCTGCCCGATGATGAATCGTACTGGGAGCTTATAAAGAAGCTCCGTGAAGAGGGTAACGAGGAGCCTGAAGACCATTTTTGGGAGAACATCTTTACTTACCGCTCTGCTAAAGAGATAGAAATGAAAGGGAAACTATATATAATAGAGTTTGAAGCCTGATTATCCTAAGAGTCTTAACCAATAATTTTACAGAGCCTTTTTAAATTTACTCCGTTACTACTGTTACAACTAAGTCTCTGCCCAGAGCTTCATAAGCGCTTCCTCGATTCAAAGATATTTCCAAATAACCCGAGCTCCCTATTATAGCAAGCAGCTCCCCCTTTTTAGCACTACGGTAAGAGCTCTTCGGAGCACCCAATGAAAGCTCGCCAACAAAAACCTGAGAGCCCCTCTTCACCATCTCACCCGGTATATTGGTCAAAAGGTTACCGAACGAATCCGTGTGTATAATCTCCCCACTCACTCTGTCTCTCAAAATTTCAGGCTCGGGCAGCTCAATTGTAACGGGGGATAAGACCTCGTCACCGAGCTCATTTATACTTGCGCCCAAAGAGATATGGGCGGCCGCCGGGGCAAAGATGTCTCTTCCGTGAAAGGTGCTGCTTACCTGAGGCCTCATATACTCCGGGTTTGTAATTTCTCTTATGCACGTTTTCGATCTCTTGTAGATTAACGAGAACAAACCGTTATCAGGGCCGACAAAATAATTCCCGTCCGCCTCCATGGCAATCGGCTTCCTATCACTTCCTACACCGGGGTCGATAACCGCAATATGAATAGTACCCTGGGGATAATAGCAATAATAACTACTAAGAGTGAGGGCCCCTGTAAGCACCTCGAACTTAGGTATCGAGTGTGTTATATCGACGATCCGAGCCTCGGGGTTTATCCCGAGTATTACCCCTTTCATAACGCCCGCGTAAGGGTCTTCAATACCGAAATCAGTGCAGAGTGTAATTATGTGCTTCATATGCGTTTGCCCTTCATACCAAGTGGTGCTACAGTCCTTAATTAGATTAACTCAAATGCCGGTGATTAAAAAATGAAGCTCACGATTCTGGGATCAGGAACTTGCGTTCCGTACATTCATAGAGGCTCGTCAGGCTATGCTCTTGAAACCCGAGACTCAAAGCTGCTGCTTGACTGCGGAAGCGGCTCCACCTGGAAGCTCGCCCACGCCGGCATTAACTATATCGAGATCGACCATATATTCTTCTCACATCTCCACCCCGACCACACCGGAGATATGATAGCTTTTCTATTCGCAACAAAGTACACCTACTGGTCCCCTTACGGTGAGCGGGGAGATAATCCGCTCTGCCTCTGGGGCGGTCGAGGATTTGAAGAATTCTTCAGCAATCTAAAACGTGCTTACAAGGAATGGATCGTCCCCGACGGTCTCGAAGTGACCGAGATTGAACCCGGGTCTTTCGATGCCGGGGATTTTATGATTACAGCCGTGAAGACTCCCCATATCGACAGCAGCCTGGCTTACCGGATCGACAGCGAAGGCAAATCGATCGCATATTCGGGAGACACCGACTACTCCAAGGCACTTATCGAGCTCTCTTATAACGTAGACCTGCTTATAATAGAATGCGCGCTTCCGGACAAGCACAAAAGGAAAGGACACCTTACGCTAAGTGAGGTAGTAAAGATTACTAATGCCTCGGGGGCCGAAAGAATTGTCGTGACCCACCTCTACCCAGTAAGCGACGAAGAGAGAGTCGTAGAAACCATAAGAGCAGAAGTCGATGCTCAAGTCATAGAGGCGGAGGACCTGCTTCAGATTGAGGTTTAAAATTTAAGATGTTGCCCTAAGAAACAATATATACACCGTATAAAAATAGAGATATAATCAAACTAGGAGGTTTAATTCATGGAACTTTTAGAAGCGATCGGGACAAGAAGGAGCATCAGGTTTTTCAAGCCCTGGAAAGAGGTCGAGGACTGGAAGATTCAAAGGATGCTTCAGGCTGCACGCTACGCGTCCTGCCAGGGTAACTGCGGCTCCACAGAGGCGATTGTAATCGACAAAAAGACATACCCACAAGAGAAGTTTGAGCGAATTATTGAGTGCGCTTCTCCATTTAACGAAATCCAGCTCCGCCAGGCCCCTGTGGTGATTGCGTGGCTCATTAACATGGACGCTTGGTATAAGGAGCTTGTAGAGTCCTTCGCGGTGCTCTTCCCCGCAAGGGCTGTGACTGCGGCTCACGGCTGGACCTATAAGATACTTACAGAATCTACCCACCCGCGTTTGATGAGCTTCCCGAGGGACAAGGCTGAGGACTTACTCAGAATAGAAGCGGGCCTGGCAATAGCGAACTCCCAATTGGAAGCTACAGAGCTCGGTCTCGGCTGCTGCCTTCTCGCTACCGGAAGAAAACCGGCAGAATTCCCCAAGGCGCTCGGAATACCCGAGAATATCGTACCTATCTGGCTAATGGCAGTAGGATATGCTGCGGAGTCTCCCGGTCAGCGCCCGAGAAAGCGCTTTGACAGGCTCTATCACCTAAATGAGTACGGAAACCGCTTGGAAGAAGACCAAAATGTTAAGCAAGAGCTAAGGGAAGGCAAGATGATTCAGCCGATGGCCCCTCTTCCCGGAAGGGACGAAGAGCTCAGGCACGTCTGCAGGATGTTTGGTTTTAACGAGGATATGCCCGATATGCCGAAAGAGAATATCAGGGAGCTCTATAAGGAAGATTCCATTTATTACGGAGAGGTTCCCCCGGGTCTCGAAGACAAGGGCGTTTAGGAGTTAGGTGTGGTCAATAGGGAAGCTTGATGTTTAAGGAAGCTTCCCCGAGCCTCCGGATAGCAGCTCACATGCCTTTAGAGTTACTTCTTCAACCGTAATTTCGCTCAGGCATTTTACATCGTATGGACATGTAGGGGTGTAACCGAACTTCGTGCAGGGGCTGCAGCTCAGGTGCTTATTAATAGCGATGTGAGATTTACCCTGAGGGGCCCATTTCTCTTCGATTCCAGCGCCGAATAATGCTACCGTCGGAGTCCCGACGCCGTACGCTATATGCATAAGCCCCGAATCTCCCGAGATCAGGAGATCCAGCTGAGAGATTATATATGCAGTCTCAGCCAGGGTGGTTTCCCCGGTGAAATCGATCAAGTTATCTCCGCCTGATATCCGTTTAATTTTTGAAGAGTTTTCGAGATCGCCCTTTCCCCCAAGAATCACCGCTCCCATACCCATAGCTGTCAGCTCTTTTGTAAGCTCGGCAAATTTTGGGACCCCCCAGCGGCGCTCATTTACGGTCGCACCCGGGAATACGCCCGCGAGCGCTTTCTTATCTTTTTTAAAATCGCGTAACGCCGAGTCTATATCCTCAGAGCCGAAGGAATCTACAGGAATGAACGGCTCATCGGGCTTAAACTCGTATTGCTCGCCGGTAACTGCCGACGCCAGATTTAAAAAACTACGGGCTTCATAGTCACTATGGCTATAAGTAACAGGATGGCTGTAGAGCTTAGAGCGCTCATTTGTTTGAAAGCCTGCCCTGACAGGAGCGCCGGTCACAAAAGATACGGCAGCCGTTAAACGGTGCCACTGCTCAGTGTCAATTACAATATCGTACTTACTCCTGATTACGGAATAGAGCGTGCAGGGGGCTCTATAGTCGTACAGTATTACGCTATCAATATACGGACAGCACGCGAGTATCCCGGAGTTTCTTTTTTCAGCCAGAACATCTATTACGGCCTCGGGAAATCTATTCCTGATCTCCTTGAGCGCCGGGAACAGAAGAACCGCGTCCCCAATCCCTCCGGGCCTGATCACTAGGACTTTCGGGCTATCCGAATTTTCACTTCTTCTCGGGGTTGTAAATAACTTTACGGCCGAGCATGCAAGCCTTCCGAAAATCCCGTCAAATCTCTTTAGTCCCTCTGTTTTCCAGTTCATGGGGTAACAACCTGCACCGGCTCAGATGAATCAAATATTGTTGAGTATGTAATATACTCGGTAAGTAGGATTAATTATAAATCCAAGAGGAATAATCTGCTAGATAACAACCGGATGATTTAAGTCTGAAATCAGGCAACCGTTATATCTTTATTCAGATACACGTCCTGAACAGCGTTTAGTATCTCGACCCCTTCCTTCATAGGCTTCTGAAAAGATTTTCTGCCGGTAATGAGTCCCATACCGCCCGCCCTTTTATTTATAACCGCGGTGCGCACAGCCTGGTGGAGGTCGTCACTGCCCTTGGAAGCCCCGCCTGAATTAATTAGTCCCGCCCTTCCCATATAACAGTTAATTACCTGATACCGGGTCAAGTCGATCGGATGAGGAGAGCTTAGCTTAGAGTAGACCTTGGGATCGGTCTTACCGAAGTTAAGCGCCGTGAATCCTCCGTTGTTCTCGGCCTGCTTTTGTTTAACAATATCGGCTTCTATGGTCGCGCTAATGTGGTTTGCCTGTCCCGTCAGGTCGGCTGCCAGGTGATAGTCGACTTTTTCTGTGCTGAACGCCGGGTTTCTGAGGTACGCCCAGAGGATCGTTACCAGCCCGAGCGTGTGAGCGTAGCTAAATGCCTCGGATACCTCCTGTATCTGCCTCGAGCTTTCAGGAGAGCCAAAGTAAATAGTCGCGCCCACAGAGACGGCTCCCATCTGGAAAGCCTGGTCTACATTGGCGAACATAATCTGATCGTGCGTGTTTGGATAAGTAAGCAGCTCGTTATGGTTTAATTTGACGATAAAAGGAATTTTATGCGCGTATTTTCTTGATACGGAGCCAAGCACTCCGAGTGTCGAGGCAACTGCGTTACACCCTCCCTCGATCGCAAGTTTTACTATATTTTCAGGGTCAAAGTATATCGGATTGGGGGCAAACGAAGCGCCCGCAGAGTGCTCTATACCCTGGTCTACGGGTAATATGGACATATACCCCGTACCCGCGAGCCTGCCCGTATTGTACATAAGCTCCAGGTTTCTGAGTACCGAATTGGGCCTGTCGGAGGGAATAAATATATCGTCTACAAAAGATGGCCCCGGAAGATGGAGATTCGTTTTTGAGACCGTCTTACACTTATGTTTTAAGAGGTAGTCGGCTTCTTTGCCAAGAAGTTTTTCTATCGAGTTTACAGTGCCGGTTTTCTGACCTTTTGCCATGAAGATTCTCCGCTTATATGGGTTTATTCACTCCTCGGGAAGAGCTTAACATGTATTGTGAAAATGGGTAGATGTAAATAATGAACTATTAGACTAGCTTATTTTAAAGAGTAATGAGAGTTAATTTGCGACTAAAGTCATCTTTTCTTCTTTCTTGCTGAGTATAGAGATTCCGGGAAGCTCTTCACCGCCCAAAAACTCTAGCAAAGCCCCGCCGCCGGTGGATATATGAGTAATTTCTGAGTCCAGCACTTCCGCTTTTCTGACAGCAGCAATAGTATCTCCGCCCCCTACGACCGTGGTAGCTCCACGCCAGGTGGCAAGAGCAACTGTGCGCGCGATCTGAGTGGTCCCGGCAGA
>QIHJ01000129.1 GCA_003229065.1 Candidatus Dadabacteria bacterium | reverse complement strand
TGGAGATTTAACAGCCCCAATCCAAAAGCGCAATTAAATCAATTAAAACAGTGGGTTAAACAATATATGGGCTGATTATCTGGTACAGCCCATAATTTAATATACTCACCCTGGATTATTTAAAGATAACAATATCTACTAGCCTTTAAAAAAATTACTGCTATTGTGCCGGTAAATTGCTACTAAACATGTCGCGATGCCACTTAAGCTGATCTCCTACTTTTTTCCAAATCACGATATATTTACCTTCATCTACAATATTACCATCAGGGCCTTTCATGGTGTATCGTCCAATCTCAATTGCAGTATCCCCATGGTCTTCGATTTCAACCGGTTTTATTTCTACCTCTGTAATGATGCCTGCATCAATTAGGGCTTGTAAAAAATTCTTAATATTCTCTTGACCAGATACCACTTCACTATTTTGTGGAAGTAGCTGTCCATCCTCTGTATAAAAAGAAGCTATTGTCGCTGCATCCCCATTTTTATAAGCATCACACCATTTTTTATCATTGGCAATTATGAGCTTAGCTACTTCTGATTCTAAACTAGATTTACTCATAAGTATTACCTCCCCTTTTTTATTTTATAAACAACACCTACTTTTTATAAGTAGATTTGCTATCTGTTCTCAATATTATATGGTGTTGACTAATTAGTCAAGACTATTTTATAGAAAGAGGTTAAAATCTTTGTGAAGCCCCATATTTATTGTTTAGCCTGCTCGTAATATGAAGAACTTAAGAAATCAGACGTTTTGCTTGCTGTGCAATTATTAGCAATTCCGGTTCGCCATATGCTCCACGGGCAAGTACACGAATTGCTACAACAAGACCTAATAATGCCTTAGCAGTATTATGCGGATCGACCGATTTAGGAATTTCAGATTTTTTCTGTCCACGCTTGATAAGTCTTTCAAAAAAATTCTCGATGTCTTGAAAGCCAGACCTGACAATAGCGGAGACCTCCTTAGTATGCGAAGGTAATTCTAAGGCAGTATTAACTAAGAAACAGCCCTTTTTATGGCCATCACTTATGGACTGACTTACTAATGTTTCAAATAAAGTACAGATTGCATCGCGCGGTTCATAATTTGATTCAAGTTGTATCAGACCAGCGCTGCGATACTCTCTATCATATTTAAGTAACGACTTCACAAACAAATCCTGTTTGCCTTCAAATGCATTATAGAGGCTTCCACGCTTGATGCCGATGGCGCTCGTCAAGTCTGAAATGGATGTCCCGGTATAACTTTTTTCCCAGAACACCTGCAATGCTCGCTCAACTGCTTCAGTCATGTCGAATGATTTTTCCCAAGGCATAATGAAATCTCGTTTTATACAGCATACATTAAAACAATGATGTTGACTAATCGTTCAAATAAATGTCGTGCAGTGAATAAAAATTTTTAATCAAAAATCTATAGATATTTTTGGAGCGAATCAGCACTCTTATGCATGGAATAAAAAATTTATATTCCTTCATCACTTCATTAGGGTATGTATATTCATTTGGTTTACGATGCTCCAAATGAGAGGATATAAAATTCCGGTATTGTGGTTTCAACGCAAGGATGATGCGCTCTAGTTTGACGGGCTGTAATTATTGAATAATATTTGAATTGCTGGAAACAAAAAAAGGGAGCCGAGGCTCCCCAATTATATAGTATTATTGAACATCCACCGAAACTGGGACCGAAAACTCCTGCTCAGTCTGACCGACCAAGGCCTTGATTCTAATATTCCCCATAACGTCGCTTGGAGGTGCGCATGTAAATTCCACTGTTAGCATTACCGATTCTCCGGGGTTCAGGCTCCCTGCTGAAGGAGTAGTCTTTGTTCCCAATAATCCCAATCTGAACCAGTCAAACGGAACACTGCCGTTATTTGTTACGGTGATAGTTCCTATAGGCTGTGGACATGGGGATTTAAACTTCGTATGAATTATTGATAGATCACCGTCGGTAGTAACTGATAGAGAAAAATCAGTTTCGTCCGATTCCAAATCCACACACTGCACGATTGCACCTACGAGTTTTACTGTTGTAGTACCTGTTGGTCCGTACATATAGTTCTTTATCAGTATCTCGCCCTCATTATTTATATCAAAGTTATAAATATCGTTTTGCGGTACGAACTCGCCTGTTTCATCATCCTGAGCCGTATGGTTCGCGTCATGAAAGACAAGTTTTTTAAGGCCCGATGTGTCGCCCGGAATTGGGTCGCCAAAGTCGTCTACATTGAAAGATGGTCCCAAGGAATAGCCCGTCATATTTACCACATGTCCCCCAACTTTCTGGCCTTGTGCATTGAAAAACCGAAGGAGGAGCTCAGCAATACACCCCTCTTCCAGTCTATCCTTTAACTGCTCGATTAAATCACCCGGGTTCTCCGGGTCGATATTGATTTGCATTGTCTTGATGGGAATATTGTTCATATCCAGGAAACTGTTTTTAAGGGGAACAATATCCTCTCCCAGCACGCCTTTTATTTGTCCGTTCTGCATTACAAACCCCTGATTGTTGTCAATGTGAGAGATAAACGGATTCAAAAGATCATTGGCGATTGACTCTAAATTGTTCAGGTCGACAGAGAACATGCCGCCTTCCCCGTCATCGATCATCAAATCAAAATTGAACGTATCAGCTAGCCACGCAATAGAGTTTGCAATTGAGTTAGGCACACAAGTGTTGATACTTTGCGGGAGGTCTGGTACCCCGTCCAGTATTACTATATCGACACCATCTACAATAGTGATCTGCGTTTCGCGTGCGGCGGTGCTGTCAGCCGAAGTCAAACCATTGCCTGCATTAAACTTGCCTGCGCCAAAAGCGTCCGGGTCCGGATCGACGAAGTTCTCAAAATTAAAGATTGAGAGCTCTATGGAGCCTTCGACAAAACTGATTCCTTCCGGAATATCGCCGTTGAACTCATCAGCAGACTTAACGGAGTCATCGCTCAGCAGTATTATTAAATTGTAGGGTATTCCGGTATCGACCTGGCTATCCACTATCTCGAAATAGAAGTTGTAAGCAAAGGGGAAAATAATTACCGGATTATTTACTACGAACCATTCTTTTTGCACTCCGTTTCCGGTATCGTAGTCCGCGATCTCGCCGTCTCTGTTAAAATCGATTGCAGCATTTACGAAGTTGCGGTTTTCGATATCGTCTAGAAACGGGATATTAATCAGCGCGGTTCTAATTGGATTCGTTTCACTTCGCTGCTGTGTCTGTGCAGACTCCACTTCATTTATTACTGATATGCTCACATTGCAGTCGATGAAACCGCTATCCTGACTATGATCAATCGATCCACACAGTGTGCTTGTAGCTCCGCCTACGTTCCCACCGCCATCCCCATTCCCACTTCCGTTTTCGCTGTCACATCCTCCCGCAACTAATAATACGCTCAATAAAAAGCCCAATAACATAATCAAAACTGTATTCTTAGTTCTCATATCCACTCTCCCTCATGATGTCATTCCAGCCGATTCTTCTAATACATAATTTAAAGAAATCTACTACGCCCTTATTTGTACTATAGCCCTAATACAAGTCTTATTGATATAAAACGTCCTTATTCTCAAGATCGGTTTCTGCGTCTATTAGTCTTTTTAATACTAGAAAAGAAATTAAAATTAACTCCTGCATTGTGTCTATATTGCAAGTGCATTATGCTCTCTTATATACAATGGAAACCATAAATCTCGGTATACCCATTTCCCTCACGGGAAGATACAGCATTCAGGCGACTGAAAGTTTTCAGGGGTTACAGCTGTTTGTTTCGGATATTAATCGAGAGGGCGGGATTCTTATCCCGAATATAGGAAGAAAACTCCCCTTAGAGCTAATTCATTATGACGACGAAAGCTCGGTCAATAAGTGCAGAAAGCTGACAGAAAAGCTCATTGTCAATGATGGCGTCGATATCCTGATAGGCCCCTATTCAAGCTCCCTCGCTCTCGGCGCGGCTGAGGTAGCGGAGCGCCGCGGTAAGACGCTCTGGAACCACGGAGGCGCTACTGACGAGATAGAAAGAAGAGGATTCACATGCGTAATAAGCAGCATTTCCCCGGCGAGCTCATATATGCGGGGCATCATCAACCTCATAAGAAATACCGACAGTGAGTCTCGAAAAGTGGCTCTCCTTAGCGCCCTCGACAGCGGGTTTTCTCAGAATATTGCAATCGGCGCTGAAGCTGAAGCACAAAAGTTAGGTTTTGAAGCCGGGGATTTTAAATTTAAATCCGGGGATGAGGATTTAAAGGGTCTTCTACAAGAGGTAAAGGGGTTTGAGCCCGACGTGATTCTAGGCATGGGGCGCGCCGGGGACGATATCTCGATAGCAAAAGAAATTAAGCGCCAGGGACTAGGGGCGAACGCCATAGGGCTTGTCGTCGCATCAATAAAGCTCTTCCGGGACACTCTCGGAAGTTTCTCAGAAGGTTTCATATCTGTGAGTCAGTGGGAGAGGGGGCTCGCAATAGAGCCCGACATAGGGCCCACGCCGATCGAGTTCTCAGAGCGCTATAAGGGGGCTTACGGCATAGAGCCCGACTACGTTGCGGCACAGGGGTATCATATTGGGCTCGTCATACAACATTGCATGCTCTTATCGGGTACTTTCGATGACGCGGCGCTCAGAGATACAGCCAAGAAGACAGAGTTAAAGACTTTCTACGGCCTATTCAAGACCGATTCTTTCGGTAACCAGAGAGGGCATGAAACAGTCGTAGTACAGTGGCAGGGGGGACGGAAGGTAATTGTTTATCCCGATGTATACAGCGAAGCGCCTCTCATATATCCCCTCTAATAAATCAGTTCGCATTTATAGCCATTAATGCTGTATCCTTATTGCCATGGACGAGCTAGCGGAAAAGATCGCCGATGCAAGGGATCGATTGGCTGGGGCTGCAAGTATAATCGTACTCACCGGCGCCGGTATATCCGCCGAGAGCGGTATCCCCACTTTCAGGGGGCAGGAGGGGCTGTGGCAGAGCTTCAGACCCGAAGAGCTCGCAACTCCGGACGCATTCTGGAACGACCCAAAGCTCGTCTGGGAATGGTATGAGTGGAGACGAAACATCGTAAAGCAAGCAAAACCCAACCCCGGCCACTACGCTCTGGCAGAGCTTGAGGCCGAAACACACAATTTCACTCTTATTACACAGAATATCGACGGTCTCCATCAGATCTCGGGTAACAGGAATATTGTAGAGATTCACGGCAACCTGTGGCAGGTGCGCTGCACCAAATGCGGTGATATAGTGGAGAACCACGACGTACCCATGGCAGAGCTTCCGCCCAGGTGTCAAAAGTGCGGTGAGATCGGGCGTCCCAATGTAGTCTGGTTTAATGAAGTGATCCCGATGGATGTCATAGACCGCTCGCTTAAAGCCATAGAAGAGTGCGATGTTATGCTAATTATAGGCACTTCGGGTATTGTCGAGCCTGCGGCGTCTATGGGCCTGGTAGCCAAGCAAACAGGTAAGTGTGTAATTGAAATTAATCTCGAGATGACTCCGAGCTCCCCTCTTTACGACCTCACATTACTCGGCAAATCCGGTGAGATACTCCCCTTACTCTATACAACTGAGCGGACTTACAGCTAGGGTTCGTGTAAGTTCACAAATTGCCCTATCAATTGAAATCGGTGGATTTATTTCCGGTAAGCCTGAGGGCTACTTTAATCGCCGAAATCATGCTGGTCGGATCGGCGCTCCCGTCCCATGCTATGTCAAATGCCGTTCCGTGGTCAGGAGAAGTCCTGATTATAGGCAGCCCGAGTGTAACGTTTACCCCGTCCTCGAAAGAAAGCATTTTAAACGGCACTAACCCCTGGTCATGATACATTGCCACCACAGCGTCCCAGGTGCCCTGGTTTGCATAGTAAAACAAAGTGTCCGCAGGCATCGGGCCGGTTACGTCAATTCCTATTTCCCTCGCCTTTGAAACGGCGGGTCCGATACTCTCTATTTCTTCTCTTCCGAACACTCCCGACTCCCCTGCGTGAGGGTTCAGGCCGCATACCGCTATCCTTGGCTTGGGGATTTTAAAAAGGTTGATAAGGGAATCGTTTGCTGTGAGTATGGTCGTAAAGACTTTGTCTTCCGTTATTAGCCCCGGCACATTTGATAAAGCGGTATGTATTGTCACAAGCACTACCCGGAATCTCGAGCCCTCAAACATCATTACCGCTTCTTGTGTATTTGTCAGATCAGCGAGCATTTCCGTATGCCCCGGATAGCTGGACCCGGCCATATGAATCGACTCTTTACATATGGGTGCGGTGACTATTGCGGCAATCTCTTTTTTAAGTGCCGACTCTACGGCTTTTTCGATATATGCGAGACTCGCCCTTCCCGAAGCCTCGTCCGCTTTACCCGGCATTAAATCCTCTTTTCTGAAATTTCCCGACTCTATGAGCTCGCATTCTACCTCACTTCCCACAAGCCTCTTAGCCCTTTCAAGCACCTGGGCGCTCCCGAACACTACGGGCTCGCAGAGCTCCTGTATTTCTTCAGAGCCCAGAGCCTTTACCACGATCTCGGGCCCTATACCGTTTAAATCTCCCATTGTAATTGCGATTCTGGGTTTTTTTCTCATAACAGCACCACAACAGATTAAGTGTACCGGAGCGTCTACATACTTTAGATTAAATTAAATAGCCTCTCCGTATTGGCGCTTGTGATTTCAGCTATTTCTTCAAGCGCCACTCCCCTTACCCGGGCTACGGTCTCGGCCACGAGTCTCACATAGGAGGGCTCGTTCTTCTTTCCCCTATACGGAACAGGGGCAAGGTACGGGGAGTCCGTTTCAAGGAGTATTCTGTCCTCAGGTATGTTCTTTGCCGCATCCCTTATTTCTTCTGACTTTTTAAAAGTGATAATCCCCGAAAACGAAATATAGAACCCGAGGTCCAGGTACTCCTTTGCCTGCGGGAAGTCCCCTGTAAAACAGTGTATTACCCCGGTTTTTGACGATACATCCTCTGCCCTCAAAATAGCGCTAAGGTCTTGATCTGCATCCCTTACGTGTATGACGATCGGCAGCTCATGTTTATTGCCAAGCTCGATATGCTCAACGAGAGATCTTATCTGTATCTCTTTTTCGGAGTTCATATAGAAATAATCAAGCCCCGTTTCACCTACTGCCACGACTTTGGGCTCTACCAACAGGGATTCGATCTCACCCATTACTTCTTTATTCGTTGTATTTGCATTGTGTGGATGGATGCCAACAGCAGCATAAATGCTTTCATTTGTACGCGCTATCCCCAGAGTTTCGACGGATGAGCTCAGGCTTGATGAGATTGCGACTATTCTTTCAATCCCCGCTTCCCGGGCTCTTTTGAGCACTCCGGGCAATTCTTCAAGGGAATCCAGATGGGCATGGCTGTCAATCAACATTATTTATCAGATTTGTCTTCTATTAGCTCAAGCGATGGAGACGCGGAGTCGGATTTGCCTCCGCTCTTTTCTTTTAACAACTCTTTTAGCTCACTCATAAATTGGTTTACGTCTTTAAACGAGCGGTATACGGATGCGAACCTGACGTAGGCGACTTCGTCTATTTCGTAGAGCTTGCTTATTACCCTCTCGCCTATTTCAGTGCTATCTATCTCACGATCGCCCCTTTCCTGAAACTCCCTTTCGAGTCCGGACACGAAGCTCTCTATCTCGTCCATGCTGATTGGTCTTTTCTCACACGCCTTTGTCATTCCGGACACTATCTTGCTCCGGTCAAACGGCTCCCTCGCCCCGTCTTTCTTTATAATCATGAGCTCTACTTCTTCTACTCTTTCATAAGTAGTAAAACGGCTTGCGCAGTCAAGGCATTCGCGTCTCCGTCTTATAGACATCTCGTCTTTGGCCAGGCGGGAATCTATAACTTTACTCTCGAGGCTTGAGCAAAATGGACATTTCATCTAAGTTAACCTGTGAGAATAAACCGGGAATTTTTTGCACAGCTCCCGTACATCGTCTTTTATACGGGAAAGAATCTTCTCATTGCCCGGGTTATTTAGGGCTTCTCTCATAAATGCCGATATAATTTCCATCTCTCCTTCCTCCATACCCCTGGTAGTGACGGCAGGGGTGCCTATCCTTATCCCGCTCGTTACAGCAGGAGGCCTAGGATCAAAGGGTATGGCGTTTTTATTTACCGTAATACCCGCCTGTTCGAGCGTATCCTCGGCAATCTGTCCCGTAAGCTCTGTCTCTCTCAGATCGACCAGAAGAAGGTGGGTATCTGTGCCTCCCGAGACGAGTTTCAGCCCGCTCTCGGACATGCATTCCCCGAGGCGTTTTGCGTTTTTGACTATCTGTTGCTGATATTCCTTAAATTCGGGCTGAAGCGCTTCTTTAAACGCTACGGCTTTTGCCGCAATCACGTGCATCAGCGGCCCCCCCTGCGTACCCGGGAACACCCTGCTGTTGATCTTTTTCCTGTGTTCTTCTTTCATCATGACCATGCCGCCCCTGGGACCCCTTAGTGTCTTGTGAGTGGTCGTGGTTACGTAATCACAGTAGGGCACGGGGTCTGAGTACAGGCCTGCGATTACCAGGCCTGCCGGGTGTGCGATATCTGCCATCAGCAGCGCCCCTACCTCATCGGCTATTTCCTTGAATTTAGCGAAATCTATGTCCCTCGGATAAGCGCTCCACCCTACCACAATAAGCTTCGGGCTGTGCTCGTGTGCTAGCTTTCTCACCTGCTCGTAGTCTATTAAATTCGTGTCCTCAGTCACACCGTACGAGACTATGTTAAAGAGCCGGCCAGAGAAATTAACAGGGCTTCCGTGAGTCAGATGCCCTCCGTGGTCAAGACTCATGCCGAGCACCGTGTCGCCTGGCTCGATAGCCGCGAAATACACCGCCATATTGGCCTGTGAACCAGAGTGCGGCTGAACGTTAACGGCGTCTGCACCGAAAAGCTCCAGTGCCCTTTCCCTGGCAAGGTTCTCGGCTATGTCTACGAATTCGCATCCGCCGTAATACCTTCTGCCGGGAAGCCCTTCAGCATACTTATTCGTAAGTACTGAATTAATTGCTTCGAGCACTGCCTCGCTCACATAGTTTTCAGATGCAATCAGCTCGAGCTTATATTCCTGACGCTCTGTTTCCAATATTATCGCCCGGGCTATTTCCGGATCGACTTTTTCTAAAATTGACATTCAGAAAATACCCCCTGACGTGAATAAGTAGCCTATCAAATATTGCTCTAGTTGGCAAGTTACTATGGGGCCCGAGTGTAGATAGGCCCTGATGCCTATATATAAATATGGGGTCGATAGATAGAATTATGAGCTCAAGTGAATTGCAAATGTATATAATATCAATTAATTTTGATTAAATAACGTGGTTATTTGAAGCTTGAAAATTTATCGGACACAAACGTTATACTATTATCTATAGTGGTCGAAAATAAGAGCGACAGCCTGACAAGGAATTATAATGGATGATCGTAGCGGGGTAACTAACCCCGATTTAGAGAAAAAGGTAGAAGATCCTACGTCTCAACCCTTCGGTGCAGGAGAGCAAACTCAAAACCCTATGAGTGGTAACGATATTTTAAATGAATTATCGGTGGATGGGGGTCGCGCGTTTCGGAGTGTGGTCGAGAATCTGCCCGATGTGTTTTTTAGTCTTACTCTTCAGGGGAGAATAAGTTATCTCAATCCGGCATTCCAAACAAAAACTGGCTGGACATGTGAGGAATGGATAGGTAGGCCGTTTATAGATCTTATCCACCCGGACGATATGGCTTTTGCACAGAAAAGCCTGGACCGGTTTATAAGCAGAGAGGAACTGCCCCCTATAGAAGTCACTTTTCTAACCAAAGACGGCAGCTCTTTAATCGGAGAAGTGTCAGCCGCCTTCCATAATGAAGACGGAAAGATAATAAATATATTGGGCATGGTTCATGATATTACTGATAGAAAAAAGACTGAAGAGAAGCTATCTGTTCAGGAAAAGCGCATAAGATCACTTTATGAAATATCAGCCGAGCCTGGGTTCGGTATAGATCAGCAGATAATCGAAACGATTAAGACTGGCTGCGACATGCTCGGATTAGGCATAGGGATAATCGGCCACATTGCGGGTAAAGACTATACGGTACTATATTGTTTTGATGAGTTAGGTGCAATCACTGAAGGGCTTAAGCTTGACTTGGACAACACCTACTGCAGCATCACGCTTTCCGAAAACGATGTTATAGCTTTGGATCATGTGGGGCTTACAGAGTATAGAGACCACCCTTGCTATAAGGAATTTAAGCTCG
>QIHJ01000324.1 GCA_003229065.1 Candidatus Dadabacteria bacterium | reverse complement strand
ATACCATGCATCACAGTACTATCAATATCGAGTAGCGGTTTATTGACTTTATACAGTTGTAACGGTAATTTATAGATAGAGGTGTATATATGATTGGTGGACTTGGAATTTGGGAACTTTTAATAATCCTTGGGATACTGCTTTTAATTTTCGGCCCCAGCAGATTGGGTGATCTAGGCTCGTCACTGGGCAAGGGAATCAAAGGGTTCAGGAAATCCATTAAGGATGACGAGATAGACGTGACTCCGACTAAAGACGAAACTAAGCCTATTGAAGATACCGACCTCGAAACCCCCGCCTCTTCTTCAAAAGAAAAAGAGAAGGTCCAATAGTCAGGGCCTGCCGCCAAACAATCTTTCGCCTGCTGATTCTGAAAGTTTATTTTAGTACTGCTTAGTTACCCTGGTCAATCACTAATTCCCGGAAGTATATTCCAGCTACGACCATTCTCCCATATGCCCGCGCTCAAAAGGACACCTGCCGAGTTTTATATGCTCTTCGAATTCGTGCCGGAACTTATTCACTATGGATTCAATAGGCATCGCACAGCCGTCTGCCAGGGCGCAGATCGTCGTGCCCCGCATCTGAGAGCACGCGTCCAGGAGGGTATCTATGTATTCCATCCTGCCCCTTCCCTCTTCTATCATGGTGAGCATTTTCTCAAGCCACCATGTGCCTTCCCTGCACTGCACGCACTGCCCGCACGATTCGTCCCTGTAAAAATGCGCCAGATTCTGGGCTACTCGTACCATACAGGTGGAATCATCTATCACCGTTACACCCGCAGTTCCCAACATCGAGCCCACCTCGGAGAGCGAGTCAAAATCCATCTTAATATCGAGCTCATCTGCCGTAAGAATAGCTGCCGAAGAGCCCCCCGGAGATACGGCTTTTACTTTCCGTCCGCCCGGCACCCCGCCTCCATATTCATCTATAAGCTGACGAAGCGGTATTCCGAGCGGAAGCTCATATAGCCCGGGGTTATTTACCTGTCCGCACAGTCCGTAGATCTTTGTCCCGGTGTTCTTGGGCGTGCCGATCCCGGAAAACCACTCTGCCCCCCGGTTTATGATATGGGGGACGAAGGCGAGCGTCTCCACATTGTTTACTATTGTAGGGCAGCCGAATAGACCGCTCTGTGCAGGGAAAGGCGGCTTAGGGCGGGGCTCGCCGTTCTTTCCTTCTATCGACTCTAACAGTCCTGTCTCTTCCCCGCATATGTATGCCCCTGCGCCCCTGAATACAACCACCTCCAGGTCAAAACCCGAGTTAAGTATATTTTTACCCAGGTAGCCGTTATCGTAAGCCTCTTCTAGAGCGCGCTCTAGCACCCCTGCACCGTAGGGCATTTCACCTCTTATATATATGTATGACTTGTGGGAGTTAATCGTATAGCAGCCTATTATGATACCTTCGAGCATCTGGTGCGGGTCCTGCTCTATTATCTCGCGGTCCTTAAAGCTGCCGGGCTCGCTCTCGTCTGCGTTACAGCACAGATAAATAGGTTTCTTTGAATCCCTTTGTATAAATCCCCACTTGATTCCCGTTGGGAACCCCGCTCCGCCCCTTCCCCTGAGCCCCGCTTTTTTGATCAGGTCTATAATATCATCGGGCTCCATGCTGAGCGCCTTTGGGAGCGCCTGATACCCGCCCCTTTCGATATATGATTGGATCTTATGGGAGTCGGGTACTCCGGCGTAACTCCGGATTATTCTTAATTCTGGCATTTAGTTCCTCTGGGTAATCATTTAATGGAGTGTAATTCTATATGGGTTTTGAGATTCTTGGCAAGTGTTTATTCAAAATAATATATCTATATCCTGCTAATCCGGATTCATTATGGCGTCGTATATAGTTTATATTGACTTTTTATCCAGTTAGATTATTTTGTGTTCCAAAATGAATTACATGCCAACTCTACTGTAAATTGTAATTTTTCATGAAATATGACTACCATATCAATGAGCAATGAAATAGAAAAACTTGAGTCCGACGTGCTTGTAATAGGCGGGGGGCCGAGCGGGCTTTTCACGGCAAAGCTCCTGTCAGGGTCCGGACTGAAAACAATACTCGTTGAAAAGGATTCGGAGATAGGCAGGGGCGTAGTGTGCTCGGGAGTTATCAGTAAAGAAGCCTTTCAGAGATACGCACTGCCAGAGAACGCCGTAGTGGGAAGGATTCAGAATGCCGAGCTTTACGCCCCCGACGGAAGCCACCTCCCCTACAACCACCCTGAGGAAGCTGTTTATGTGGTAGACCGGCACATCTTCGACGGAGAGCTTGCCAAAGAAGCCGGGCGAGCGGGGGCACAAATATTGCTCAACGCGAAAGTCACAAATTTACAAGTCACCGAAGGTGGCGTTCAGGCAACTCTGAAAACACCCGGGGGTGAAAAAGAAGTTAACTCAGCCCTAACCGTCATAGCAACCGGAGTGAGCTACAACCTTCAGTCTTCACTTGGAATGGGAAGACCCGAGAAAATATCCAAGGGCATCCAGGTCGAGGTGATAGCCCGCGACGTAGATCGCTTGAGGATTTATTGGAGCAGTCAGGTCTCGGAGGGTTTCTTCGGCTGGGCTATACCGCTTTCAGACGGAAGAACCAGGGTAGGTGTGATGACCGAAGGAGATGCAGCAACAGGCTTAAAGAACATTCTCGCCCGGATAGGCCCATATACTAACATCTGCACAGATATCGGAAGGGTAAAAAGGAGGGGGATAGCATACGGCGCAATACCCAGAAGCTATTCCAATAGAGTGATCGCTGTCGGTGAGGCTGCGGGGTTGGTGAAAACCACGACAGGCGGCGGTATATACTATGGGCTCATCAGCGCTGAGCTTGCTTCGGGCGTAATTCTGGAAGCGTTTCAGAGGCAGGACTACAGCGCTAAGTCTCTTTCAAAGTACGAGAAACTTTGGAGAAGCGGTATCGGCAGGGAAATCAAATACGGAAAGTACTTCCATAAATTCTATTCAAGACTGGGAGACAAATCTTTAGACGCCCTGTTCGATGCAGCACAAAAGGACGGCCTCTTACCGTATATATCCCAAAACGGCAAATTCGACTGGCACCAAAATGCAGTAATAAAAATACTCAGGAGCCCGAATTTAAGAAAAGTGCTGCTCTGGGAAGGAATTAATCAAGCCAGAACGAATGTTGCGCTCTGGTCCTAAACCACAAGTCGGTGTCTCGCCCCCCGGCTCTTTGAGCTCAGCACAGAAGCTTGTCAACCGTATATTCCGCGAACGCCATAGAGCAAGTAAATGCTGGTGAGACGGCGTTTAGAATATGTATCGAATCGGCTTCTCTCAGCACTAAGAAATCCATAACCAACTCTTTAGATGACCAATCCACAAGCTGAGGACGAATTCCCGCTTTTGGGGAAGCTATCAGATCGTCCGCTTTAAGCTCCGGAACCAGCTTTCTGGCCTCTTTGTAAAGATACCCGCCTGAGTATTTCCTTATTTCGCCGACTGCCGCTGTCCTGAAAGCCTCGTTAGTGAAAAAAAGCACAGAGTCTCTTAGAAGTATAGAGATAGTTTCTTTTGAAATGTCGTCTAAAAACCCATACTCTTCACGCCCGAGCGCGGGTATGGCAGTGGGTCCGAGATACACGTTACCATCTGCGCCTCTTGTAAAATGAACCCCTAGAAAAGGGTTTCTGAGATCAGGCACAGGATATATATTCGAACGTACCAGGTGTGAAGCCCCGGGGCTTAGCTTTTTATACGTACCCTTAAAGGGCAGTATCCTGTAGCGATCTCCGACACCGAAATGCCGCGCAACCTTGTCGGCAAACGAACCTGCCGCGTTAACGAACCTCTCGAACTTTATATCACCCTGCGTAGTTACCGCCGTGGTGCTTCCACGGATGTCTTTAAAAGATGTGCTGAAATTAATTTTGACCTTCCCGGATTCTATGAGCTCTTCTTTAAGGGATTCTAGTATCTCAAGCGGGGAAATAACTGCTGTGTCCGGAGAATACAGCGCTTTTCCGTTCCTTACAGCGTAGGGCTCTATTTCCGAGAGCTCTTTGTCATCGATAATACGGGACTCGGCGCCACAGGAATCGGCCCTCCTCTTAAGCTCATCAATCCCCTCGAGCGTATCTTCATCGCCCGCGACGATTACCTTGCCAGACTCCTCCAGAGTAAGCCCCCGCTCCCTGCAGTACTCTTTCATCAGCCTGTTTCCCTCGACACAGAATCTCGCTTTATTAGTTCCTGGACTGTAATATATTCCTGCGTGAAGGACGCCGCTGTTGCGCCCGCTTGCGTGCGCTCCTAGCAACTTCTCTTTCTCTATGATCAGCAAGTCGTCCGCGCCCCTTTTTAATAGCTCGCGGGCGGTCGTAAGACCTGTAATTCCCGCACCTACGATAAGAACCTGGCATTCACGTTCCATCTTATATCCTCTTGGCAAGAAGGGTCATTCAGGAGATATTCGAGAGCCACTCTATAAGCACAGCCGTTGTTACGCCGGGGTTTTCCATGCAGTCGTGCTTTGCATCCGGGATAAATTCAAGCTCGACGTCGTTATTACCCGACTCATTCAGTATACGCTTCAGCTCCCTTGGCTCATCCCCGTCAACAGCATAATCGTTTTCGCCGTGAATAAAAAGTACGGGGATACCCAGCCCTGAAATAATCTCATTGGTCTTGGCGTTCTGGGCCTCGGGACTCCTCATGAACCACCATGTTTTGTAGGTGTGGAGCTCTACGTCCGAAGGGTTAAAAGTCGGGCCCCAGGCCCTGTAGATTATAAACACCCTGTCGTTCTTAGTGTTACGCGGATCATGGCCCAGCACCTTTTTTGCTATCTCATAGATATGGTCATAGGAGGGTATGCTGTCCCACTTCCCGAGCCTCTTTTTATTGGAAAGGGGCAGCGAGTATGAGCAGCCCTCGAGTATGAGGCCCCTGACGTTTGGATGGTGAATGTTCACTGCGTAATATACGCTCTGGTTGGCGCCCAAACTCCAGCCCAGTATTATTATTTTCCGGAAACCCTCCCGAGCCAGACGGTTCACCGCGGCCTCTATATCCATTATTGAATCATCGAATATTCCACCCCCGAATATCTGCCCCATAAAAGCCATTCTGGTATTAATTGAAAACGAGCTTATTCCATTTTCGACAAGCGCATTAGGGAGCAGTCGCGGAGTGCCTCTGGCTAAAAAGTTACCCATGACACCGTGCACTAAAAGCACAATCGGCGTGTCATATAATTCCTTCTCTCTCTTAAACTCCCCGGCAACCAGCATCCCGTTTACCGTAAACCCGTCTTTAGCCTGGAAACTTAAGATCTTTCTCTGTCTTAAAACCATATGAGTGAAGTGATCAGTCTTTAAATCTTCTGTCCAGCCACCTTACAATGATATCTCCGAGCTCTTCCTCTTTATCTTCAAACGTGTGGCCGGCGTTTACGTAAAACGCAGATACATCTTTATTGCCGGCTTTCAGCGCGATCTGTGCAAGCTCCTGCGCTTCTTCGTGTTTTACCACCTGATCGTGCCAGCCCTGTATAAGCAGAATAGGAACTTTGATATTCTGAATTTTTTTGTATGCCATAGCATACTTAGCCTCAGGCCCGGCTAGGTGCCACCATGTCCTGTACGTATATATCTCAGTATGCTCCGGACAGTAGGTGTCTCCACGCGCTTTGTAAATCAGTATAGTGCGGTCCTGCCCTGTGCCTTCGAGACCGGGCTTTATTATGTCTTTTGCCTCTTCTAACACCTCTTCATAAGAAGGCTCGCTGCCCCAGTAATTCCACCTCCTCCGGATCGAGTCGGGCATCGAATAAGGAGCCGCAAGAGTTATTATACCACTGATGTTATGAGTCTTCCTGGGATCGTTTCTAAGGGACGCATACCTTAAAATGATGCTGGTCCCGAGGCTGTATCCCGATAATATTATGTTCTTGTATCCGAGCTCCTTGGCATACTCCACTACTCTGTCTATCTGCGGGATCGTATCGTTTAATATGCCGTAGCCGAAAAATAAGCCGAAGTTAGCCATTCGGGTATTGATTGCAAGAGAGGAGTAACCTCCTTCGGCCAGAACAGGGGGAAGAAAACGCTGGCTCCCGTCCAGGAAATTACCCAGAAACCCGTGGACATGGATTACTATAGTGTTGCCGTCGGCTCTATTACCTTCTTTAAACATGCTGTGGTAGTAAATACCGTCTATCTTGCTCTTCCCGAATGGAATCGATATCAATTCCTGATCCATATAGTCCATTATATTGTCCTGTGGCAAGTAATTTATCCGAGTAAATAAACTAACCTGAGATAGAATTTTTTCAATCTAAATAATAGGTATTATTAAAACCGATAGATAACGGATGGTGAGTATGGAGCGCTGGGCAGGCTTAGTTTAATCCGCTTTACCATTTGCTTCTAAGTAAGAAGAGGGATCCTTGATTACCTTATCGGCAAACGCTTTCGCATCTTCCCAGTTTGGGGATTCACCGAGCATCACGATCTTTTTGGAAGAAGCTCCCTTTGCCGTAAGAATTTTGGTCTTCGGATCCCAGATCAACTGCCAGTTGTCACTCCGGACGTCCCTTACCCATCCGAAGGGGAAAGTGCCTACACCGCTCATATGTATATACCCCGTCTTTTTGTCTCGAAAAGAATATTGCCAGATTTTACGTTAATTACAATATTCTGACATTTAATCCGGAGCTTGAGTTATATTCCAGCTCAAGCTTATATAAACCCCACTAGCGCACCAT